>JAFZYR010000099.1 GCA_017616165.1 Treponema sp. | reverse complement strand
ACACATGCGTCCGTAGTGTGAATAGTGTACGTCACGAACTTCAAAGCCGGCGCGGTCACGAGAAAGACCACCAGGACCAAGAGCGTTCAAACGGCGCTTGTGGGTAAGCTCTGCAAGAGGGTTTACCTGATCCATGAACTGAGAAAGCTGTGAAGAACCAAAGAACTCCTTGATTGAAGCAACGATAGGCTTGATAGAAATCAAATCCTGTGGCTTCATTGTATCTGTTTCTTTAAGGCTCATGCGTTCCTTGGCAATGCGCTCCATTCTTGCAAAAGCGCTCTTGAGCTGAATAGTCATGAGCTCGCCTACAGAACGGATACGGCGGTTTCCAAGGTGGTCAATATCGTCAATCTGTTCTTCGCCAATGTATACCTTGATAAGGTACTTCATTGTGTTGATGATATCGTCCTTGATAAGAGTAAAGTCTTTTACATCGTCTGAATAATCAAACTTTTTGTTGAGCTTGTAACGACCAACACGACCAAGATCATAACGGCGTTCAGAGAAGAACAGAGAGTTCAAATCCTTTTCTGCCTGTTCTACAGTCATTGGTTCGCCCGGCTGAAGGATTGCGTAAACAGCGTCGAGACAGTCCTGCTTGGTTGGTTCGTTATCCAAAGAACCTTCCTGAACATACTTAATTTCCTCGCGGTCAAAACAGTTGATAATCATCTGTGAGTTGAGGGAATTATTCTTTCCGTCCTTGCTGTTGCTTGTGTCAAAGCGGATTACGCAGATTTTGTCGATTTTGTTTGCAACAAGCTCGTCAATATCATGCGGATGCAGTCTTGTACCGGCATTAAAGAGACGTTTTTCTTCGCCGTTTTCATCTTTGATAAGGATGGCGCGTGCAAGAACCTTGTCTACCAAAGCCTCTTTTCCGGCAGCGTCTGTCTTTACCTTGATGTCTTCTGTATCGTAGAAGCAGTCGATAATCTCTTCGCGGGTACTATATCCAAGAGCACGCAGGAAAACTGTACCGAGAATCTTCTTCTTGCGGTCAATTTTTGCAAAAATAAGCTCTTTTTTCTGGTCAATTTCAAATTCAAGCCATGAACCGCGGTATGGAATAATACGGCTTGAATAAACACCCTTGTCGTGGCAGAAAATTACGCCAGGAGAACGGTGAATCTGTGATACAACAACACGCTCTGCACCGTTGATAACAAAGGTACCACGGTCTGTCATAAGCGGGATGTCGCCCATGTAAATGTCTTTCTGGAGAATGGCACCAGTCTGAAGGAAGTTCAGGCTAATGCGTGCCTTAAGAGGAACAGAATAAGTAAGTCCCTTCTGTTTGCACTGAATTTCCTGGAATTTAATGTTATCCCAGTCCAGCTCGTAAAAGTCATAATCCAGAGTCATATCTCCATTAGGACTTTCGATTGGGAAGGTAGATGTAAATACCTCCTGAAGTCCCTGGTTGAGCAGCTCTTTTTTGTTTTTGATTCTGTCAGCCTGAAGAAAATCTTCGTAGGATGACGTCTGGATGGCGATAAGATTAGGAACTTCCATGAAGTCCTTAATGTTCTTACCGATGTACTGACGGTTGATAGTTCGGGTTTTTGCGAACATCAGTTACCCCTCTATTTATAGGTTCAGCGTGTCTTCTGCTACATGCTAGAAACTCTGCACAGCACAGAAGCCGCCGATTTTTTACATAAAAATGCGTAAAGGGGATGTCTGAGAAAAGGTGGTTTCGAGAGCCTCAACCACCGTATTTCCGGACATTCCCCTTAATTAAATGACCTCGGCCACTGGCCAAAAAGTCTTATTTCTTGCTAGCCTTACCACCAGCTTCTTCAATCTTCTTGATCATGTCATCAGCTTCAGTCTTGTTTACGCCTTCCTTAAGAGTCTTAGGTGCGCCTTCAACAAGAGCCTTTGCTTCACCAAGTCCAAGACCTGTGATTTCGCGAACAGCCTTGATAACAGGGATCTTCTTAGCTGCATCGAATGATTCGAGAGTAACTGTGAATTCAGTCTGCTCGTCACCACCTGCTGCTGCACCACCTGCTGCTGCTGGACCTGCTGCTACTGCAACTGCTGCTGTAACACCAAATTTTTCTTCCATTGCTTTTACGAGTTCTGATACTTCGAGAACTGACATAGAAGCGATTGTGTCAAGAATTTCTTCTTTTGTAACTGCCATATTGTCTTCCTTTATAATAAATATTTTTTTTCACACCGACAGTCAGCAGTTATGAAGCCTGAAGGTGTGTTTTTTTTAAGAGCGGCAACGCCACTCTGTTTGTTTTTAGTTTGCGCCTTCTGCTGCTTTCTTGTCTGCGTAAGCCTGTAAAGTAGCTGCGAGCTTCTGAACAGGTCCGTTCATTGCAGACATGAGCATAGCAATAAGTGTGCTCTTTCCAGGAACCTTTGAGAATGCTTCGATTTTAGCAGCATCAAAGATTTCATTGGCAATGCTTGCACCCTTAACACTGAGTGCCGGTGTATCTTTTGCAAAGTCAAAAAGAACTTTTGCAACTTCGTTAGAATCCTGCTTTGACATAGCAACAACAGTAGGACCCTTAAGGTAGTCAGCAACGTTTTCTACCTTCATATCTTCAAATGCAATTCTTGCAAAATTGTTCTTTACAACCTTAAGAACAGCATTCTTTTCACGAAGCTTATCTCTAAGAGCAGTAATCTGCTCTACTGTAAGACCGCGATAATCAGCGAAAATGAAGTCGCTGTAATCTGCAAAGGTCTTTTTTGCTTCTTCAATAGCCTGAGCCTTAGCCGGCTGAATTTTCTTTGCTCTTACTGCCATTATTCGCCTTCCTTATAATCAACCCAAACGCCTGGGCCCATAGATGAACTGATTGATACAGAGCGGATGAATCCGGCAGCTGCACCAGCAGGTTTTTTCTTACCAACTTCAGAAAGAAGTGTATTGATATTTGCAGCAATCTTGTCTGCGTCCATAGAGCACTTACCAACAGCAATATGAACAATACCAGTCTTGTCTGCACGATATTCAGTACGTCCCTTCTTGAGTTCTGCAACAGCCTGACCTACGTTAGGAGTTACAGTTCCGGTTTTAGGGTTAGGCATAAGACCCTTGCGACCCAAAACCATACCAAGACGACCTACGTCCTTCATCATATCTGGAGTAGCAACACAAACGTCAAAGTCGAGCCAGCCGCCCTTTACTTTTTCGATGTATTCGTCAGAACCGGCAAAAGCAGCACCTGCATCCAGGGCTTCCTGAACCTTGTCTTCCTTACAGAATACAAGAACCTTCTTTTCGCCGCGGAACTGATTTGGGAATACCAGTGTGTCGCGTACAGTAGCGTTCTTTTCAAGACGAACAGAAACGTGAGCTTCAACAGTTTCGTCAAAGCTGGCAAATTTCATGTCCTGAACCATTTTACAAGCTGAAGCCACATCATATTTCTTTGAAAGATCATACTTTGCAGCAGCTGCGTTATATTTCTTTCCATGTTTCATATTACTGCTCCACCTCTACACCCATACTGCGTGCAGTACCGGCAATGATTTTCTTTGCTGCTTCGATATCGTTTGCGTTGATATCAGGCATCTTTGTTTTTGCGATTTCTTCAAGATCTGCCTTTGACAAAGTAGCAACCTTGTCGCGAAGAGGATTTCCAGAACCCTTTTCGATCTTGCAAGCCTTCTTAATAAGAACAGCTGCTGGAGGAGTCTTAAGAATAAATGTGTAAGTTTTGTCCTGGTAAACTGTGATTACAACAGGAATGATGAGTCCGCGTTCCATTGACTTTGT
>JAFZYR010000005.1 GCA_017616165.1 Treponema sp. | reverse complement strand
AGCGGGATTTCTTTTGTTAGGGTAACATCCTTGCCGCCGGTGCCGTTAAAGGTAAAGCTTGCCATTGGGATTCCCTGGAAGAACATTGTTACAGGTAGCTGTGCAAGTTCCCCGAGCTCTGAGCTGGCTGTAAGAGAGGCTTCGAAGGCACCAAATTCCTTTACGTCGAGTGCGAGTACAAAGTTTGTGTTTGCCTTGCTTTCTTTGTAGGAAAGGTCTATTACAAGCTCGTCTTTTCCAAGCTCTGTAAACTCTACATCTTCCATGTTGATATCATCTGCAGAAACAGGGCGGTTTATAATTTCTATGCCTTCGTCTGTGCCAAGCAGGCGCTTAATTGCCTGGGTGTGCATTACGTGGTCGCAGACATTTATTGCTGTGCGCTGAAGCTCTGCACGGGTGAGTGTTCCGTCGGCAAGGGCGGTGAAGGTGTTTTCACCTGAGGCGTCGGTTTTTCCATCCGGGCAGCACATGTAAACATCATTCTGGGCGCGTAGCATTACGGCAAAGTTAGTTCTGTTTGGTTTTTCGCCTGGTTCATTTAGCAGGGCCCACCAGTCTGTCATTACAATGCCTTTAAAGCCCCAGTCATCGCGGAGGATTGTTGTATTAAGGTCGTAAGAGCTTGAAGTGTGAATACCGTTTACAATTCCGTAGGTTGTCATTACTGAGTCGCCGCCGTTACGAACAACAATTTCAAAGCCCTTGAGGTATATTTCACGGAGGGCACGCTCGCTGATGATTGAGTCGATGCCGTGGCGGTTTGCTTCCTGGTTGTTTCCGCAGAAGTGCTTGATTGTTCCTGTTACTCCTGCAGCCTGCAAGCCCTGAACCATGGCTGAACCAATCTGACCGGTGAGCAGCGGATCCTCTGAAAAATATTCAAAGTTGCGGCCGTTGAGCGGGTGGCGGTGGATATTGAGACCTGGGCCAAGAAGATTTTCTACGTTTGTTGCGTGCATTTCGTGGCCTGTGAAGGTGTAAAGCTCTTTTACAAGCTTTTTGTTAAAGGTAGAGGCAATGGAAGTTCCGTTTGGAAGGGAGAAGGCCTTCATTCCGCAGTCGAGGCGCATTCCGCTTGGACCGTCATCGCAGCAGGCAACAGGGATTCCGTAGTAGTCCTTGAGGCGTGGAGAAACTCCTCCAAAGGCAGAGGCTGTTCCCGGAGTTACAAGACTGCTACCCATTCCTTCCCCGCGGGTAAAGCAGGCAAGCTCTTGGTCGGTAAACTGTGCAACAAAGTCTTGGATTGTAGTTTTGCCGTCGAGTACATCCTTGAGCTTGTAGCCCTTGTCGCCGGTAAAAGGTATTTCTTTAGGAAGGCGTTCTTTTCTGCGTTCCCACATATCTATTGTAGAAAGTGGAGTTGCTTGCATTGTAAGAGTGCCATCTGAGGCAGCGTGCATTCTTTCAAAGGCCTGAACCGGAGCATAGGCTTCTTCGCATTTTTTGATGACAAGCAGCGAGTCGAGAGTAAAGTCAAAAGCTTGTGATGCTTGACGCACATCGTTTCCGACGTAGAGCTTGTAGTTTCCTTCTTCGAGTACAAAGCAGGCTTTGTTTCCTGTGTAAGCGCCGTCGTCGTAAGAGGCAAAGCTGTAGTATGGAATTGAAAAATCAATTTCCTGTGAAGCACCCGGGGCAAGCAGTTCTGTTTTTTCAAAGTCTGCAAGCACACGGGCGGCCTTTCCAAGCTTACCGTTTGGAGCGCCGATATAAATCTGAACGACTTCCTTACCGGCAAGGCTTCCTGTGTTTGTTACTTTAACTTTGAGGGTTACTTGTTTTGTTGTCTCGTCATTTGCGGCAGAAACAGCTTCTGTCTTAAAGCTTGTATAAGAAAGACCATAGCCAAACGGGTAGAGTACCTTATCCTTTGCAAAGGTTTCGAAATAGCGGTAGCCGACAAAAATATCTTCGCAGTAAAAGTTTTGTTTAAGATCGCCAAACCATTTGTCAGACGGGTAGTCGGTAATTTGTTTTGCAATTGTGTCAGTGAGTTTACCGCATGGATTTACTGCGCCGGTAAGAACATCTGCGGTTCCAAGACCACCTAGCATTCCTCCCTGCCAGCCATATAAAACTGCATCCGGCTTGATTTCGGAAACAAAACCCATATCGATGATGTTGCCGACATTCAAAAGTACAACAACTTTGTCAAAGCCTGCGCGAACAGTTTTGAGCATATCAAGCTCGCCATCTGTAAGAAACCAGGAGCCCTTTGTTGCAGAGTTGTCCTTATCTTCGCCGGCAGTGCGTCCAATTATAACAAGTGCAACATCACTTTTTGCTGTGGCATCATCTACTGTCTGTTTTGTAAGAGGCATCTCATCCTGAGACCAGCGTTCTTTTCCCCAGCCCATGCCTTCGTCGTAAGGATTTTCTTTTTCCCAATCCTCGTAAAGCTTTTTGAGGTCCTGATTTATTTTTACAGAGCCGCTATCTTCCAGACCTTCTACGATGTTCCAAACCTTAGAAACATTTACCTTACCGCCAGAACCGGTTCCGCTTTTATAGTAATTACTCTGGATTCGTCCAAATACAGAAACTGTGCTGCCTTTTTTGAGTGGCAGTACGCCATTATTTTCCAAAAGCACACAGCCTTCTGCAATTGCCTGTCGTGCAGTTTTTTCGTATTCCTTCCAGTCCAGAATTGTTTTCATGTGATACTCCTATGAGATTATGCGTGTCATCCCGAACGACGACCTGTCATCCCGAACCCTTCGCAGCATAGCTGCTCGGAGACTCACTCAAAATGCTCCACTGGAGCATTTTGCCGGCTTACAGCCGTCGTTCCCTATGTTTCGGGATCTCTTTCATAACTATCATTTTTACATAAAAACCTCATAATGACTATCACAAAATTACATTTTTGTTGGATTTTTTTTATTCAATTGAAAATAAGGTTCTATAAGAATATTTCTTTTTCTGATAAATTAAGAATTGATATGAGTTCACAATTTGAAATTGATTTTGAACAGTTACGGCAAATGATTCTCAGAGAAAAGTCGTTTTCCGAGATCCGGAAATACTATCTTAAGCTTTTGAAAATGTATCATCCTGATAAAGCGGAAGAATCTAAGAAAGAATTATTTGAAGAATACACTGTGAAAATTGTTGATTTGTATCAGGATTATATAAACCAGAAAATTACTGCGGTAAATGTACAATATAATAAAGCAGCTGCCGCTCCTGCTCAGGAGCAGAATTATGCCTACATAAACCTCATGGAAATTGCGCGGAATGAATATGTTGCTTACAAAAAAATCGGCTATGGTTTCATTTCTGACCCCGAAGAGTTGAAGCGTCGTTCTGAAAATCATCTTAAGCATCTAGGGACGGCAATAAAATGCTACAAAACTGTTATAAAGGAATGTCATGTCCCCGAGCTGGTACTTGCCGCCCGAAAACAGCTGGAATGGGTTCAGCGGTTGTATGATTCCAGTAAATCTGCTTATGAAGAAAGTTATCTTAAGTAAAATGGCCTACAAAATCGGGAAAAAGGCAATTTTGTAGGCTGAAATATGCGAAAAATTGGTTTATTAAGTAAAGAAAAGCCTACTAAATCAGGAAATATGAAGTTTTGTAGGTATTTAAGGCCGCTGGCGGCCGGTGTTATATTAGAAGGCATTTTGTGCGGGGGTTTTAGGGGGCGGTGAGCCCCCTAGGAGAGGGGGTAGCGGAAAACAGTGGTGGTTGAGCTTGTCGAAACTACCACTGGTTGAAGCGAGGGGGAGACTTCCCCCTCCTTGTTTTTATTTCTCTTCGTCTTCTTCGACGAGGACCATTTTCTTGGTAACCTGAACTTTTTCTTCGTAGCAGGCAAACATCTGGTCAACATCGGCACCCGGAAGCTTTGGAGTAAAGAGGCTTACGAGAGGAACGATGATGAGACCGCCAACCATTGCTACTGCACCACAGTTAATTGGTGACTGGATAAAGCGGATGGCAGGGAACATGTTCACTACTGTAAGAGCAACACCCCAGATAAAGTTTGCCCAAACGGCGGCCTTTGTGGTTTTCTTAGAGAAGAGGCCGTAAAGGAACGGAGCAAGGAAGGCACCGGCAAGAGCACCCCATGAATAACCCATGAGCTGTGCGATGTATGGAACCTTGTCCGGATTAAGGGCGATTCCTACTGAAACTGCAATAAAGATTACGATGAAAACACGCATTACAAAAACGGTTTTCTTTTCGTCGGTCTTTTTCATGCAGGTAATTTTGAGCATATCCAAAGTCAAGGTTGAGCTTGAGGTCAAAACAAGTGACGACAAGGTTGACATAGAGGCAGAGAGTACGAGTACTACTACAATACCAATGAGGATATCAGGCAGTGTTGCGAGCATCTGTGGAACAATGCTGTCGTAAACGATTCCTTTTGCACTGTGGATGGCTGGGGAATCAAAAAGACGTCCAAAGCCACCAAGGAAGTAACAGCCGCCGGCAATAACTACTGCGAATATTGTAGAAACTACGGTTCCTGTTTTTACTGCTTTTTCTGACTTGATGGAATAGAACTTACCAACCATCTGTGGGAGACCCCAGGTACCAAGCGAAGTAAGGATGATTACTCCAAGAAGGTTGAGCGGGTCTGGTCCAAAGAAGGAAGCGAACATTCCGTTCATTCCCTTGAGGGCCGGTGCTGCTACTGTCGGGTCGCCAGGGACTTGAGAAAGCTTGTCGAGGGCGCTCAAGAAGCCTCCCTGTCCTGCGATAACTGCTGCAATTACGGCAATGATACCGCCGAGCATGATGAGTCCCTGGATAAAGTCGTTGATGGCTGTTGCCATGTAGCCGCCAAGGATTACGTATACGGCTGTAAGAACGGCCATTCCGATTACACACCATTTGTAGTCAATGTCAAAGGCGAGTCCGAACAGGGTAGAAAGTCCCTTGTACAAGGAAGCTGTATATGGAATAAGGAAAATAAATGCAATTGCGGCTGCGGCTATGCGGAGAGACTGGCTTTCGTAGCGCTTTCCGAAAAAGTCCGGCATGGTTTTTGCATCAAGATGATGGGTCATTACGCGTGTGCGGCGTCCCATTACAACCCAGGCAAGAAGTGAGCCAAGGAAGGCGTTTCCAAGTCCGATCCAGGTTGATGAAATACCGTATTTCCATCCAAACTGGCCTGCATAACCAATAAATACTACGGCAGAAAAATAAGAAGTTCCGTATGCAAAGGCTGTGAGCCATGGACCAACATTTCGTCCGCCAAGAACAAATCCGTTTACATCTGTTGCCTGCTTGTGGGCATAAACGCCGACACCAATCATAATGGCAAAGAAGATAACAAGCATTAAGATTTTGATAATCATTTGAATCCTCTGTGTGTGTTTCTATTTATAGTAATCCATAATATAGGAAGATGGGGTTGTATGTCAATGAATACTTGAATAAATCTTGCGAAGAATTATAATTATATGGAATAAAATTATTCAAAATGCACCGTCATCCCGAACTTGATTCGGGATTTCACAAAAAAGGAGTTATTTCATATGAAAAAAAGCATATTGTTTGTTGTAGCAGCTGTTACCTGCGTTTTGACTTTTTCTGCCTGCAGCAAGAAAGGCGCTAATGGAGCCAAGGCTTCGAATCCGGTAGAGGCTTTGAAGGCACGCGGAGTGTTTGTTCTTGGTCTTGATGATTCTTTCCCGCCGTTAGGCTTTAGAGATGATGATAATGAAATTGTAGGTTATGATATTGAGCTTGCAAAGGAAGTTGCAAAGCGTCTTGGTGTTCAGTTTAAGGCTCAGCCGATTGACTGGGATGCAAAGGAAATGGAGCTTAAAACCGGCAAAATTGACTGTATCTGGAACGGTTTTACAATCACAGAAGACAGAAAAAAAGCTTTGTCTATGACCTTCCCTTATCTTGATAACGAGCAGGTGCTTGTAGTTCGACAGAAGGATGGAATTAAGACTCTTGCAGATATGAAGGGTAAGGTTGTGGGCTTCCAGAGTGGTTCAAGTGCACAGGAAGCAATTGATGATAATGCAGATTTTAAGGCTTCTTTGGGAGACACTGTTGCTTTTAAGGACAATATCACTGCTTTGAACGACCTTAAGGTTGGCGGTGTAGACGGTGTTGTAATGGACAGCGTTGTTGCAAATTATTCTATTGCACAGACCGGTGAGCCTTTTGTTATTGTAAAGCAGGCACTTGCTAACGAAGAGTATGGCATTGGCTTTAGAGAGAATGAGCCTGAGCTTCGCGATGAGGTAGAAAGAATCCTTAAGGAAATGGCCGGTGACGGAACTGTTGCAAAAATCAGTGCTAAATGGTTTGGTACAGACATTTCTGTAATCGCTAAATAAGGGTTGCGGCTGCCTGCTGGTGCCGTCGGGGTGTACTTTGATTTCTGAACGATACGTAAAAATGATTTTAGTGATGCTCAAGGGCTCTTGTGTATCGCTTGAAGTTTTCTTTTTAACTCTGCTTTTTGCAATTCCGGTTGCCATGCCTGTTGCAATGGGAAGAATGTCAAAAAACAAGGTTTTGTCTTTTATTACAAATGTATTTCTTCTGGTAATCAGAGGTACACCTCTTATGCTTCAGCTGCTGGTTGTTTATTTTGGACCGGGGCTTTTTATCCGCTGGCTTAATGATATCGGTTATGATGTGACTTTCCGCTGGAATCGTTTTGCGGCTGCTATAATTGCCTTGAGCATAAACTATGCAGCTTACTTTGCAGAAATCTATCGCGGCGGAATTGAGTCAATTCCAAAGGGCCAGTATGAAGCCTGTAAGGTTTTAGGCTACACTCGTGGTCAGACATTTTTTACTATTATATTGCCACAGGTAATTAAACGGATTGTTCCTGCAATGGGCAACGAAGTAATTACTCTTGTAAAAGATACAGCACTTGTTTCGGTAATTGGTGTTTCTGAGCTTTTGATGATTGCCAAAGAAAGACAGGGTGCTTTATTCTCGTTCTGGCCTTTGTTCATTGCCGGAGTTTTCTACTTCTTTATGAACTGGGTTGTGTCTGTTGTGTTCAGACAGTTAGAAAAAAAGTTGAGTTATTATAATTAAAAGTGGATTGCTTCGTCGCTGCGCTCCTCGCAATGACATAAAGTTTTTCGTCATTGCGAGTCCGAAGGACGAAGCAATCCACTTGCATAAGAGGAATATGGAAGAAATAATAAAAGTCCAGAACTTAAAAAAATCATTTGGTACTCTTGATGTTATAAAAGACATTTCTTTTACTGTGGAAAAGGGCCAGGTGCTCAGTATTATTGGGCCAAGTGGTTCTGGAAAATCTACAATTTTGCGATGTATTTCCCAGCTTGAAGAGGTTACTGACGGTACGATTACTATTTGTGGTCAGACTCTGGTTGAGAAGGGGCAGTACTGCAGTAAGGAGCAGCGCCATAACATCATTTTACAGAGCGGACTTGTTTTTCAGAATTTCAATCTTTTTCCACATTATTCGGTTTTGCAGAATGTGATGCAGCCTCAGCTTAAGGTGCTTAAAAAGTCTAAGGAAGAAGCGCGACAGACTGCAATGACCTTGCTTGAACGAATGGGGCTTGCAGATAAGGCAGATTCTTACCCGTGCCAGCTTAGCGGTGGCCAGCAGCAGCGTGTTTCTATTGCGCGTGCCCTTGCACTTAAGCCGCAGGTTTTACTTTTTGATGAGCCTACAAGTGCGCTTGACCCTGAACTTACCGGCGAGATTCTTGCAGTTATAAAAGAGCTTGCCGCCGAAAAAATGACAATGGTCGTAGTAACCCACGAAATGGCCTTTGCCCGCGATATTTCCACCCACATAATTTTTATGGATGGCGGAGTTATTGTAGAAGAAGGAAATGCAGGTGAGGTTATAGAAAATCCAAAGCAGGAAAGGACTAAGCTTTTTCTTTCTAGGTTTTCTTCACAATAATTATTCAATAAGTTTACAGTTTTGTAATAGTCAAACAGTCTCTTTTATGTCAAAATAATCTCATGGAAAACACATTTTTGAAATACGGCTACAGCGCAGAAGAAATTGATAAGCGTGTAGCAGACACTTTTACTCAGATTTTTGAAAAACCATGGTCCCGCTTTTATTTTGAAGGAATTGGCGACACCGGCTACTTTATGGATACCGGAAACTGCGACGCACGCACAGAAGGAATGTCTTACGGCATGATGATGTGCGTCATGAACGACCGCAAGGATATTTTTGACCGCATGTGGAAGTTCGCAATTGATTTTATGTATATGACCGAAGGCCCAATGGCCGGATATTTTGCCTGGTCTGTTGGTCCTGACGGAAAAAAGAACGCCTGGGGTCCGGCACCAGACGGTGAAGAGTTTTTTGCCATGGCACTTTTCCTGGCCGGCCGCAAATGGGGCGACGCAGAAGGGGATAGTATTTACAATTATACTGCTTGGGCTCGTCGGATTTTGCATACATGCGTGCATCATAAGTTCCCGATGTGGAATGCAGAAAATGCTTACGTACTTTTTGTGCCGGCATGTCCTTTTACAGATCCTTCATATCATTTAATGCATTTTTATCATTATTTTGCCATGTGGGCAGATGAAGAAGACAGAGATTTCTGGAAGAGAGCAGAGACCGCCAGTCGCGAGTATTTGGCTAAAGCGTGCCATCCGGTTACAGGTATGAATCCGGAGTACGGAAACTTTGATGGAACACCTAATCCTTTTGGCCCGCCGCCAGAGCATGGTGATTTTTACAGTGATGCTTACAGAACAGGGGCAAACATTGGGTTGGATTCTTTGTGGCATGGACATAATCCAGAGTTTGAAAAGATTGCAGATAATCTTGTGACTTTCTTTGCAGATATTGATCCTGCTGATTATAAAAAATATCACATAGATGGAACGCCTGTGTTGCTTGCGGATGGCACTGAAGAAAAGGCGCTGCATCCTGTTGGCTTGCTGGCAACACTGGCTCAGACAACTATGGCTTGTTCTCCTGCTGCCGGTGGCGCTGCAGAAAAAATTGTCCGCCGTTTCTGGGACACACCGCTTCGCATGGGTGAAAGAAGATACTATGATAACTGTCTTTATATGTTTGCTATGTTTGCCTTAAGTGGAAAATACGCTATAATAGATTAATTATGGCAGAAGAAAAGATTGTTATTCGAGGGGCGCGGGAGCATAACCTTAAAAATATAGATGTAACTTTACCAAGAAATAAGCTTGTTGTAATTTCGGGGCTTAGCGGATCGGGAAAATCTTCTCTTGCTTTTGATACTCTTTTTGCGGAAGGGCAGCGTCGCTATATGGAAAGTCTTTCCAGCTATGCACGTCAGTTCCTGGGGCGAATGGACAAGCCTGATGTTGACCTGATTGAAGGGCTTTCTCCTGCTATTTCTATTGAACAAAAATCTACTAATAAAAATCCTCGTTCGACTGTTGGAACTATTACCGAGATTTATGATTTTTACCGTCTGCTTTTTGCTCGTACGGGGCATGCTCATTGTCCTCAGTGCGGACGGGAGATTCGGGAGCAGTCTGTTGACCAGATTATTGATACTATCATGGGCTGGCCGGAAGGAACTAAGATGCAGGTGCTTGCTCCTGTTATCCGCGGTAAGAAGGGTGAGCATACTAAAATAATTGAGGATGCTAAAAAATCGGGCTTTGTGCGTGCACGAATTGACGGCGTAATGGCAGAGCTTGAAGATTCAATTAAGCTTGATAAACAGAAAAAGCATACCATCGAAATTGTTGTTGACCGAATCAAAAAATCTGATGATGTTCGTTCGCGCCTGGCTGACTCTATTGAAATTGCGCTTAAGAATGCTAACGGAATTGTAATTGTTACACGCCAGGATCCGGACGATGACAAGACAACTGAAGTTTTCTTCAGCCAGAAGAATGCCTGTCCTGACTGTGGTATTTCTATTCCGGATTTGCAGCCACGACTTTTCTCTTTCAACAATCCTTTTGGTGCCTGCCCGGAATGTACTGGCCTTGGCGAAAAGATGGAATGGGATTTTGATAAGATTCTCCCGGACAAACGCTTGAGCTTTAACGAAGGCGGTCTTCCTTTTTTCACACCGACATCTGAATGGAACAGAAGTATTTTTACCGCAGTATCAGAAGCAGCCGGCTTTACTTTGGACACTCCGATTGATCAGCTCACACCAGAGCAGTTTGATTTTATGTGGAACGGCTCTGATACTAAAAAGCTTCACTGGATTTATCAAAAGCAGAGCGGAGAAGGCTATTCTGAATATAATCGCCCTTGGATTGGTGTTGTAAAGGAAATGACCCGCCGTCACCGAGAAGCCTGGAGCGAAGCAATGCGCACAAACATCGAAGAAAAGTTCATGGCAATTCATGAATGTTCTGCCTGTCATGGAATGCGCCTGCGTCCGGAAGCTCTTGGTGTTACTGTAAGCGGTAAAAATATTTTTGAACTTTGTAAGCTGTCGGTTGCAGAGTCCATCGACTTTTTTGATAATCTTGACCTTACCGAAAGTGAAGCACAGATTGCAACTCAGATTCTTAAGGAAATTAGAGCACGTCTGCGCTTCCTTCGTGATGTTGGTCTTGAATATCTTACAATGGAACGCGCTGCTGAAACCTTAAGTGGTGGTGAAGCACAGCGTATCCGTCTTGCAACTCAGATTGGTTCTGCGCTTTGCGGCGTTATGTATATTCTTGATGAACCAAGTATCGGTTTGCACCAGCGAGATAACCAGCGCCTCATAGACACCTTGCTCAACCTGCGCGACAACGGAAACACAGTAATCGTGGTAGAACACGACGAACAAACTCTGCGCACCGCAGATTACCTTATAGACCTGGGACCTGGAGCCGGAATAAACGGCGGTAAAGTTGTAGCTGCCGGCACCCCGCAGGAAGTAGCACAGGTAAAAGAAAGCCTTACAGGCCAGTACCTTGCCGGAACCCTGCGCATGGATCTCCCGGCAAAACGCCGCCCTGGAAACGGAAAGTTCATTAAGATAAACGGCGCCCGCGAGCACAACCTCAAAGACGTCACCGTTCAAATCCCGCTTGGAACCTTCACTTGTATCACCGGCGTTAGCGGCAGCGGAAAGTCCACCCTCATGAGCGACATTCTTTACCCGGCTGTAAGCAACAAGATTATGAGAACCAATTACCCGGTAGGTGCCTGCGACAGCGTAGAAGGCATTGACGGCGTAGATAAAGTAATCAACATTGACCAGTCGCCAATCGGTCGCTCCCCACGCAGTAATCCTGCAACTTATGTTGGCGTATTTGATGCAATCCGTGACCTTTTTGCAAGCCTGCCGGAAAGTAAGGCACGCGGTTACCAGAAGGGACGATTCAGCTTTAACGTAAAAGGCGGTCGCTGCGAAAACTGTCAGGGTGCGGGTGAAATTGTAATTGAAATGAACTTCCTCCCGGACGTATATATTCAGTGTGAAGTCTGCGGCGGTAAACGCTTTAATCACGAAACTTTGGAAGTTGAATACAAGGGAAAATCTATAAACGACGTTCTCAACATGAGCATTGATGAAGCCTGCGACTTTTTCCAGAGTATTCCTCATATATATAGAAAGATTGCAACGCTTCAGTCTGTCGGACTTGGTTATATTCAGCTTGGACAGAACGCACTCACACTCAGTGGTGGTGAAGCTCAGCGTGTAAAACTTGCAAACGAACTTGCACGTCCTGCAACAAGTAAAACTCTCTACATCTTAGACGAACCAACTACAGGTCTTCACTTTGCAGACGTAAAGCAGCTTATGGCTGTAATCCAGCGTCTTGTAGATAACGGTAACACTGTTGTAATGATTGAACACAACCTTGACGTAATAAAGCAGTGTGATTATATAATAGACTTAGGACCGGAAGGTGGAAACAAAGGCGGCACACTCGTAACCTGCGGTACTCCGGAAGAAGTTGCGCGCTGTAAAAAAAGTCACACAGCAGCATTTTTGCAGGATTTGGGAGGGAAGAAGTAATTGAGGAACAATAATTCGTCATTGCGAGCGCAGCGCGGCAATCCACGAACAACAATACATCCTCATATATGGATTGCTTCGGCTTCGCCTCGCAATGACGTACTTCGTTTTTTTGTTGTTTTTCTTCTGCTTTTTGCCGGCACACAATATATTCACGCCCAGTCCTCTTCTGATGATGTAACTGTCATCACAATTACAAACGCCCGTCAGACCACCTACGAAAAAGATGAAAAGGGTGGAAACGATTCAATAGTTTTAGAGGGCGCTGTAGAAATATCTGTAAAAAAGGGAAGCAGCATTTCGGAGATTAAGGCGGACAAGGTAACCTACGACCGCAAAACCGAAATGCTTTATGCTCAGGGCAATGTAGAAATCATAACAAAAAGCTCCGGCTCTGGTGGAGGCGAAACTACAACTGCAAGCTCCCTGCTTATGAATACCGCAACTCTCGAAGGTATTTTTGACGACGGACGCGTAGTTCAGACAAAAAGTGACGCGCTCAATTTGCCGTCCGGCTCAACCCTCATAGTTTTTTCTGACATATTTGGAAAAAGCGAAGACAACACAATTGCCTTTAAAAATTCAAGCCTTACGTTTTGTGACGACCCAAATCCTCACTGGCACATAGATGCAACAAGAACCTGGCTGCTTCCCGGCGGTGAGTTTGCCTTTTTTAATGCGCTGCTATACGTAGGTCCTGTTCCTGTAATGTATTTTCCGGCCTTTTACTATCCAAAGGATGAACTCATTTTTAATCCGGTATTTGGTTCAAGACTGAGGGAAGGAAAATATGTTCAGACAACCTTTTACCTTATGGGACGAAAGCCTTTAAACAGTTCTTCAAGCTCAGGCAGTTCAAATTCAAGCTCAAATAATGATGATTCTGCAACAGAGGAGTCACTTAAGGCAGTTTATAATTTTATGAAGCCTACGGAGCTTAAAGAGCAGGAACGTCAGGGGCTCATGCTTCACAACCTGGACGAAACTTACAGGGGCGACACTTCCACTTATGTCAAATTAATAGGCGACTGGTATTCAAATCTTGGTGCAGTTTTTGGTGTAGACGGAAAGCTCAAGCCTTCCACAAATTATATAACCAATTTGAATTTTAATGCATTAATCGGCTTGAGTAATACTATTTTCTTAAGCGACGGAAAATATACCTTCCTTTCTGATTCCGGAAACCGTTACCTGGATAAATCAAATTTTCTTGGCTTAAAGCTGCCGTTCAGATACGGTGCAAATATAGATTTTACACTTTCAAAGCCCTTTAGGTTTACGCTTTCTCTGCCGGTTTATTCTGATCCGTATTTTTACAATGACTTTAAAAACCGCGAAGAATCTATGGAATGGATTTCGTATCTGCTTGATTTAAGCAACGATTCCAATTCTACGGGCACTTCTTCCGAAACCTCAAGCAATCCTGTAAATCAGCTGGTCTGGAAGCTTGGTGCTTCTTATTCATTCTCTCTTCCGGCAGTGCTCAAGCCTTATCTCAATTCCATTTCTTTAAGCTTTGATTCATCCATCAATATAAATAGTTTGCAAAAGGATGAAACAGCTCTCATGGCAGACGAGCGCTATAAAAAAGATGCTGCCTGGAAGGACAGAACGCCTGAAAGAATGTTTTATTATCCAAATCAGGTAACACCGGCAAAGGCAAATATTTCTGTAAGCGGAACTATTTTTCAGTGGCCGCTCAAGCAGAAAACCTCGGATACAAAAAAGATTGAATTCCCTGTTTCACTTACAATGCCGGATGAATTAAAATCCGAAAAGCAACTGGCCGATGAACAGGCTGCAGCACAGGCAGAACAGGAAGCCTCCGGCGAGGTTAAAGCTGCCGAGCCCGAACAAGCTGAACAGATAAAGCCTGTTTTGAGCGAGCTTGATACACCTTCCTATAGCGCTGTAACAATTTCAGGCCTTACTTACAAGCTTGATTACAGTGTTAATGCAAACCTCAATACACAGATTTCTTACAGTTCAAAGGATAAAAACGACAAGGTATATCTTAAAACTCCAGAGGATTTTGACTGGACAAATATCCGTTCATCAATGTATACCTTCAAGCTGCCGCTTTCTTTGAACAGCACGCTTGGTTATGGTGGCAGCTTCTTTTCCATGAAAAATACACTTTCGTATGATCCGCAGTGGCAGAAGCACCCGAATATGAACGGTATTTCAGAAAAGGATCAGAAAACCCTGGTAAAGGCAGATTATTCTGTAATGGGGCAGACGCTTACCAATAATAATTCCATAAGCTTCAGGCCTTTTGCCTATATTCCGACCTTTGCTGAAACAGGAATCAGCTGGAACAATACAACAAAGCTGTACCGCAAGAAATTTACGGGCGAAGCAGATAATCCGCAATGGGATATTAAATATCTGGACTTAAAGGATCCCGAAAGCATAACTGCAAATTCTCTTACTCTTACGCTTGGAATGAATGAGCTTAATTCTAAGTTCAAGCAGACCTTAAATCTTTCTTCTACCTTAAAGCCTCTTACAGCAAAATATACCGGCTCTTTAAATCTTGTATTCCCTTATGTTACGTTTAATTTGAGCTCGGGAATATATGAAAAAAGCAAGGATGATAAAACCCTGCAGTATAATCCGCTTTCGCAGTCAATGTCGGTAAGCCTGTTTAATTCCAAGCTCAAGCTGTCTGAATCCTTTACCTATGTATATAACGATAACACGGAAAAAAAGGATAAGCATCCCGAAAGCCTTAAGCTTAGTCTTTCTTACAAGCAGCTGTCGGTTTCTTTTTCAAGCTCCTATACCTACAAGTATGATTTATTCTTAGACAATGCCAACGAAGCCGGCAAAAAGGGGTATGTTCAGCGCAAGGAAAAGGAATTCACTCCGGTTTCGGCTTCGCTTTCTTACAGTCTTCCTTCTAAAACCTATTATCAATGGTATAACAGAATATCCTGGGCGCCTGGCCTGAGTACAAATATAAATTATGACTTTATTAAGCCTACTAGCAGTTATTTTCAGATTACTCCGTCCCTTACTTTTAATATAAATAATTTCTTTAAGCTTACTTTTTCTGCAACAACACGAAATTCTTCTATATATTGGTACTTTCAGGATTCGGGAAAATTCAGCGGAAACAGCTTTTACGGCAATAATTTTGCATCACGAATCTGCGCAGACCTTGTTCAGTCCTTTGGTATTTACGGTGTAAATGGCTGGGGCTGGCAGAATGACGGCTTTCACAAAAACAGAGAAGCTTCGGGCTTTAAGCTCAAGTCTCTTAATATGACCCTTACCCATAATCTTCACGACTGGGATTTTAACATGACCTGGAAATTTGAGCCTAAGGTTATCAAAAAGGACGGCGTTCAAAAATACGTGTTTGATCCATATATTTCAATCGGAATTGTCTGGAATCCTATGCAGAGCATTAAAACCAATCTTACCTATGAATATAAAGAAAAGGATGATGATGCAATGTGGATATTGAAATAAATGAACTTGCATTATAAAATAATACTTATAAGAGGAATATTTGAGCGAATATACAATAGTAGTTCCGGATAATAACATAATTTCATGTGTTTGCGGAACGAATGACAGCAATCTAAAACTCATAGAAGAAAGTCTGGGTGTGTCTGTTTATACAAAGGGAAACGAGCTTTCTATTGATGCAAGTGACCAGCAGATATGTCAGAAGTTTCAATTTATAATAGACCGCATAGTTGACGAAATAAATGACGGCAGCCTCAACAGCGAGGATATAGTTCTTTCCGTTCTGAATACCCAGAAAAAAGTAAACGCCGATGAAATCTGCATAAACATACCCGGTGCTGCTAAAAAGGTTTACCCGCGAACCCAGCATCAGGCAGAATATATAAATCTTTTGCAGACAAAGGATATGGTTTTTTGTACGGGTAGTGCCGGAAGCGGTAAGACCTATCTTGCTGTTGCAGAAGCACTGCGCCTTGTTTTGTCTCATAAAAAAAGCAAGCTCATCATTACCCGTCCTGTTGTAGAAGCAGGAGAAAGCCTTGGATATTTACCGGGCGACCTGGAGCAGAAAATTAATCCGTATCTTCGGCCGCTCAGAGATGCCATGGAAGCAGTAACTTCCATAGAGACAGTAAAAAAGCTTACAGAAGCCGGCGTAATAGAAGTTGCACCGCTTGCATATATGAGGGGTAGGACTCTCAATAACGCTGTAATCATTCTGGACGAGGCACAGAACACAACCAATTCGCAGATGAAAATGTTCCTTACCCGTATGGGCGAAAATTCAAAGGTGTTTGTAACAGGAGATCCGACACAGATTGACCTTCCGAAAAAACACAGCTCGGGACTGGTGCATTCAATAAGTATTTTGTATAAAATAGAAGATATAGGCTTTATGGAGCTTACGGCAGAGGATGTCGTAAGAAATCGTCTTGTTAAGAAAATTGTAAGGGCTTACGAAAATGAAAAACAAACAGAAGAATAACAAAAATACAGAAAAAAAGAATTCGTTCTCTGTGTTCTTTAAAAGCGTAGGACAATATATAAGGACAAAATATCCTTTCCTTCTGCTTTTTCTTTTGGGATACATGGCAATCTGTGCACTTGTGTTTGCAAAAATTACAACAATCGAAACAGTTGCAAGCTTTTCAATAGAAGATTTTGAAATTGGTCAGATTTCGGACAGAACAATTATTGCAGAAAAAAATATTCCGGCAGATGAAGCAAATCCTTATTCAATTGTTGCCGGCGAAAAAATAATCAGAAAGGGCTTTCAAATTACAGAAGAAGCCTATGCCAAGCTTGAAAAAATGATTGCGTCTCCGATTTACATAGACTACCGTGCCTTTGCAAATAAGATTTTATATCTGTTGGTAATTGCAATAATGTATTACCTACTTTTTTCCCTGCTGCCGTTTGGCCGCAAAATAAGGCTGCAGGAGCCGCTGCTGCAGGTTATCTTTCTTATAACAATTTTCTTTGCGGCTTCGTTTGGTTCTAAGCTTCCGTTATGCGCAACTCCTTATGCTTTGTGTATGATAATTCCGGCAAGCCTTTTTACAATGATTATTACAATCCTTTACGGTCAGAATTCGGCAGTGCTTTTTTCGTTCATAGTTTCCTTTGCAGTGCTGGGCTCGGGCTCCTGGGAAATTGTTCCGTTCCTGTTTACACTGGGTTCTTCAATGTCTTCGGTTGCAATTGTGCGTAAGGTAGAACGCCGAATTGACCTTGTGTTTGCAGCAATTATTCTGGCACTTTGTGACCTGGTTTTCTTTGTTCTGCTCATCGTTGTTTTCAACGAAACCTTTGTTTCTCATGCAAAGCTTTTTATAGGCATTCTTTGTAACGGCTTCTTGTCTGGTATTCTTACACTGGGGCTTTTGACTCCGCTTGAATACATGCTCAATACTGCTTCGGTTTTCCGTCTTATGGATTTGAGTGATACAAATGCCGCTCTTCTTAAAAAGATGTGTATTACTGCCAGTGGTACCTATCAGCATTCTATGATGGTTGCTCAGCTTGCAGAATTTGCCTGCCGCGAAATTGGAGCAAATCCTCTAATTGCACGTGTAGGCGGTTATTATCACGATATCGGTAAGCTTGATCAGAGTGAATACTTTGTAGAAAACAAGCAGGGCGACACCGAAAAGCACAACGACATAAACCCGACCCTTTATGCAACTGTAATCAAAAGCCATGTAAAAAAGGGTGTGGAAAAGGCAATGCAGATGCATCTTCCACGCGTAATTATAGATGTAATTGGCGAGCATCACGGTAATACTGTAATCCAGTATTTTTATCAGGAGGCTAAGGAAAAAGATCCGTCGCTTTCTCCGGAGGATTTTGCTTACCCTGGTCCGGCTCCTACAACCCGCGAAAGTGGTGTAGTAATGCTTGCAGATACAGTAGAAGCTGCCTGTCATACACTTAAAAATCCTTCGATTCCGCGTCTTGAAACCTTTATAACCAGTCTTATAAACGGAAAGATTGAAGCACATCAGCTTGATAACTGTGATCTTACTTACCGCGATATTTCAAAAATTAAAGAAGCCTTTGTTCAGATTCTTGCAGGCTTTTATCACAGCCGTATTGAATATCCGGACCAGCAGGACCCTGATGACATAAAGCCTCAGGAAAAAACAGAAGAAAAAAAGGCGGGAAAAAAGTAAATGTCTAACAGGATTTTTGCTGCAGTTGGGGAGGGTGTAGTAGAACCCGACTGGACTGATTCAGCCGTAAGTTTTATGGAAAAAGCCGCTCAGCTTCTTGGATACGACCAGGAAGAAATCTCCCTGTTTTTTTGCAGGGATGATTATATCAAAGAGCTTAACAAGGCTTACCGTAACATAGACGCTCCTACAGATGTTTTATCTTTTGAAAACGATGAAGAATATGAAGACGAAGAAGGCAGCTGGAAATGTGTCGGAGACATAGTAATTAGTCTTGATACCTTGCCGGTAAATGCCGAATATTTTGAAGAGGACCAGAATTCAGAACTTAAGAGACTGCTTGTTCACGGCCTTTTACATCTGAACGGAATGGACCACGGAGAAGAACATATAGAAAAACAAAAGGCTCCACAAGGAGAAATGCTTATACTCCAGGAGCAGATACTACAAAAATTAAAGGATGAAATTATCATAAAATGAGTTTGTTTAATCACAAAAAAAAGAATAAAGCAGGTTCCCCAAGCGATATCGACAAAATAGAAGAAAAAATTCTCAACGAAGAAAAAAAGGATATGATTCAGGGTGTAGAGGACCTTTCAATTACTTCTGTAAAGGAGGTTATGGTTCCACGAATTGACGTAGACTTTATTTCTTCGGATACACCAAAGGACGAGCTTGTAACAAAAATCATAGCGAGCGGTCATTCACGCTTCCCGGTTTATACAGATTCAATTGATAATGTAGTGGGCGTGCTTTATGTTAAGGACCTGCTCAAATCATTTGCAGAAAATCAGGCAATTGACCTGGTAAAGATAATCCGTAAGCCGTATTTTGTTCCAGAAAGCAAGCGCATAGATTCCCTGCTTCGTGAATTCAAGCGTCATCACCTGCACATTGCAATGGCAATTGACGAATACGGCGGAATCTCCGGTATTGTTACAATGGAAGATATTATAGAAGAAATTGTAGGCGATATTCAGGATGAGTTTGATAAGGAACGAGAGGATATAATCACCATAAACGAAAACGTATGGCTGTGTGACGCCCGCGTAGACCTGGACGACCTTAATGAAACAATAAGCGCACAGTTCCCTAACGAAGATTTTGACTCTCTTGGTGGATTTGTATTTGATTTATTTGGCAAAGTACCTGTAAAATATGAGAAGGCTTCATGGAATAACTATGATTTTATAGTTCAGGACATGGAAGGACATAGAATAAACGTAATTAAGGTAATAAGAAACAATGAAGATGACCAGAATCAAACCGAATAAGGCCATTGTTGCTGCCGTATTAATGACTTTTGTTTTTTCTCCGCTTGCTGCAGCTCCTGCTTCGAGCTCTGCCTCTGTGCTTGATAAATACAACCAGGGAATTGAGTTTCAGCAGGATGAAAACTATTATGCCGCCTCGCAGTATTATCTGGAGGTTGTAAAGGACAATCCGGCTTTTACAGACGCCTGGTACAAGCTTGCAGAATGCTCGTATAAGCTTGGCGAATTTGACCTTGCCCTGCAGTATCTTGAAAACGCAGAAAAATACGAAAAGAATAATAATCAGATTCAAAACCTTAAGGGAATGGTTTATGTTTCTCTTGGTCAGATAGAAGAAGGTCAGAAAATCTTTAATGACATTCTCAAAAAATACCCTAATGATATAGATGCCCACTTTGGACTTGCAGAAATTGAGCTTTACGAAGGAAGATTTTCCGGGGCAGAAAATGAATACATGGAAGCGCTCAAAAGGCAGAATACAAACCGCAAGGCACTGCTTTCTCTGGCTTTAGTTTATGCAGAGCGTGGAAATTACACTCAGGCAAATACTTATTTGCGACAGGCACTTGCGTATTATTCGGGAGAGCCTGAGGTTCATTATCTTGCTTCCATTATATACTCAATTGAAGGTGATTATGTTACTGCCGAAAAACAGGCACGCATTGCAGTAGAAGTAAACAGCAATTACGACAAGGCCTACGACATGCTTTCTACAGTTTTGTATCAGCAGGGCAGGTACTCAGAGGTAATTGATATAAGCGACTACCTTATAAGCCGCAACCGCAAAAATACAAATGCCTGGTTTATAAAGGGTGTTGCACAGAACAAGCTTGGAAATACCAGTGCTGCCATAGACACCTGGACAAGCGGTCTTTCAATTAATCCTCAGGACGAAATTATGCGTTCTGCCATGGAAAACGAAATTCGCAATACGCTCAGTCTTGAAGACAGCCGTCGTGCTTCTTATGCGAAGTATCACATAGACAATGCAAAGCAGTATGCTTCCCGCTACGATGGTTCCGGGGCAGTTTATGAATACCAGCGCGCTCTGCTGCTTGACCCTATGAATTACGAAGCACGTTCTGCCTATGCAGACATTCTTGAAATAAACGGAATGTACGAGCTTTATCTTGAGCAGCTTAAGTTTATAAAGGAGCATAATTACGACAAGCTTACAAGCCGCCAGAAAACAACGCTGGACGACAAAATAGAAGCCTTTGATTCGCTTTTGATTGATAATCTTGGTACAAAGTGGAAGGTGGAGCCGTTCTATCTGGATAAAACAAGATGGAACATTGCCGTATTCTACGAAGAAAGCAATAATTCCTTTATTCATGCAGATACAAACCGCCTTGTTGCAAATGCCGCCGCAGACATATTCAGTGGAGTTGCAATTACAAGCGTAAAAACTCAGGTTACTCCTGTTAGCGGTTATGGAGAAGCCTTTAAGAGTGCACGTGCCGGTGCCTTTGATTACTTTATCATTCTTTCGCTTAGCGAAGGCGAAAACGATATGACCTTGAACAGCACAATGTATTCCGGACGTACAGGGCTTGAAATTACAAAGAACTCGTTCTACTGCACGGGCAACAACCGCTTTAGTACAGTACTCCGCCGCTTCCGCAATGCTGTTCTGGAAAAGCTTAGTGTACGCGGAAAGCTTTTGGCACGCAATGGAAAAACTGTTCTTGTAGATCTTGGAAAATCAGAAAACATTGTAGCAGATGCAGTGTTCAAAATTATAAAGAAGGGGCAGATAAGGACAGCAGATTCTGGAACCGGACTTTATTACCGTGATGATGATGTGCTTGGTACTCTTGTAATTACAACACTCGGAGAAGAAATTTCTGAAGCAACAATAGAAAGTCATGGTTTTTATGATAGAATAAACATTGACGACGAAATTGTTCTTGTTTCCATGCCGCAGCCAAAAACAAATAACGATGCAAATGGAAACGCAATAGACAATGTTCCTGCCGCAGACGAAAAGGGTAACGCCGTTGTCAAAAACGAGGTAAAGGGTTCTGAACTTGTTGATGAAATAAAGAAGGCGGTAGAACGTCCGTCTATTCTGGACTTGTTAAGGAATATTTATTAATAAGTTGTGGATTGCCGCGCTGCGCTCGCAATGACGTGGTCAATTGTGTCATTGCGAGGAGCGAAGCGACGTGGTTAATTGTGTCATTGCGAGGAGCGAAGCGACGTGGCAATCCACATATAAAGAGGGATTTTTATGAAAAAGAAAATATTTATCATTTTAATTATATTCTCTATGACACTGGCTTTGACAGCCCAGAACAAGCCTGTAGTTCAGGATATTCAGGCAAATCCTTCTAAAGGAACAAGAATAAATATAAGCTGGACGCTTCCTGCAGATCCTCAGCCGGAAATTACAAAGCTCCTGGTTTACAGAGATACAAGACCAATTTCGGCCTATAACCAGCTTGCAAGTGCAGTATTTATTGCAGAGCTTTCTCCCTGGGAGACCAGCTATACTGATGTTGTGCAGGATTACAATGATTATTATTATGCAGTAATTGCCTTTACAGACAGTCCATTTGACATGATTTTTGTTTCCATGAACTCTACGGTAGAGGGGGTTCATCTTATTGCACCGGAAGAAAAGGACATAGAACCAAAAAAGAAGGCAGAAGAAAAGCTTTATACTGATGGAACTATGCGCGAAACTCCGCTTCCTTTTATTAATTATGTAGAAGGTCAGGGGCAGGAGACGCTTATTTCTGATCAGACAGCACAGACTGCTTCTTCGCTTGGGGTTTCTTCTTCTAAAACAGCACGCAGCCGTGTTTCTCCATACTTTTTTGAAGAAGATCTTGTTTCGCCGGACAGCGGAGACGACTTTTTACTGTTTGAAGTATTAAAAACCACCTTTGTTCAGGAAAAATATGAGGAAGCAATTGTGCTTTTGAACAAGCTTAACGGTACAAATATAAGTCAGAGCGTACGCAACCGCGTTAATTTCTACATTGCCCAGGCCTATTTCTTTACCGGAGACTTTGAACAGGCTGCAATGTTCTTTGCCAAAACTGCACAGGCATTCCCGCTCCAGACAAAAATCTGGATGAACTATACCCTGGACAGAATTGCCCTCCCGGAATAGCGCGTCCTTGCGAGCGCAGCGTGGCAACCCATTATATTGAAAATTCCCCCCATAACTGATATTCTAGAGCTATGTTAGAAGAGATAAAAATTCCTATTGAACAACTCCGCGAAGATATTATGAATGTTTGGGGGCGTCTTTGACTCAGGAGCCATAGATAAATCGATTGCAGAAAAAATGAAGCAGTCGGAGGCTCCCGGCTTTTGGGATGACCATGAGGCTGCTGAAAAGGTGATGTCACAGGTTCGTAAGCTCAAGAACCGTGTTGAACCCTGGCGCGAGCTTTTAAAAGACATGGACGACCTTGATGCCATGTACGAGCTTGCTGCAGAATCAGGTGGCCAGGACGAAGAAGCTGAAGTTCGTTCCATGTACGAGGCCGCCAAAGAAAAATTCGAAAAGCTTAATATACTTAATCTGCTTAGCGGAGAGGTAGACCAGAACGATGCCTTCCTTACTGTACATGCAGGGGCTGGCGGTACCGAAGCCTGTGACTGGGCCTTTATGCTTAGCCGTATGTACCTGCGCTGGGCAGAGCGTCACGGCTACAAAACCGAGGTTATGGACGAGCTGGAAGCAGAAGGCGGAATCAAATCAATTACAATTCAGATTTCGGGTGACTTTGTTTACGGCTACTTAAAGGGCGAGGGAGGAATCCATCGTCTTGTACGAATCTCTCCTTTTGATGCCAATGCGCGTCGTCACACAAGCTTTGCTTCTGTATATGTTTATCCTGTATTGGACGACACAATCGAAGTAGACATAAAGCCCGAAGACCTTCGTGTAGATACCTACCGTGCAGGCGGAAAGGGCGGACAGCATGTAAACAAAACAGACTCTGCAGTACGCTTTACTCATATTCCTACGGGAATTGTTGTTGCCTGCCAGAGTGAACGCAGCCAGATTATGAACAGACAGTCTTGTATGAATATGCTCAAGGCTCGTCTTTATGAATATTACCAGGAGCAGAGGGAAAAGGAAAACTCAAAATTTGCTGCCGAAAAAAAGGACATTTCCTTTGGAAGCCAGATTCGTTCCTATGTCTTCTGCCCATATACCATGGTAAAGGATCACCGCACCAAATATTCTGTAGGAAATATTCAGGGTGTTATGGACGGCGACCTTGATGAATTTATGAACGCTTACCTTGTGGCAAAGTGGAAGGGTCTCCCTATGGACAGTGCAGGGGAAGATGACGAGGAAGTCTAGTCTTTTATTTGTAATATTTTTAATTTTCTCCTGCAGTCTATGGGCTGCTTCAAGCTCACAAACAGAATGGACCTTGGGTGCACAAAAATTTTCTTTTACCCGCAATCAGTCAGATTCTGTTTCTGAGGGTGTAGCCCAGATGTTTCCTGCACGCATTCTGGAAAAGCTAAGCTCCGGACTTTACCGAAACGTAACGGAGGATGAAAGACTTGAACGTGAGCTTTATACAATCAAACAGGATAATAAATCGCTTTTTCTTCAGCTTTCGGCAGAGGTTAAAAGGCGTGACAGTCTGGTAACACAAAATTACAGTGCACGCGAGCTTGAAAAAAAGATTGCAGAAGAAGATAAAAAAATCAAGGATATAAAGGATAAGCTTGCCGCAAATCTTGAAAAGCAGAAAAAAGCTGCAGAGCAAAATGAAGTGCAGGCTGCTTCTGTTGCAACCGGTGCTTCTGTCTCAGAAAAAATTGTTCTGTATAAAAAGGATATTTCTTCGCTTTTTACACCTTCTAAGGATGCTCAGCTGCTTGGCCTTACTAGCAGTCTTTTTGAAGAAGAGGTTTTAAAGGCAAATATAAACTGTCTTATAACCGGAAGCATTACCGCCTTTGATGAATACATGTCGCTTACTGTATATGCACATGTTTTTCCTGGCGCAAAACAGATTGCCGTAATAACAGAGGTTGGCTCTCTTGATGACGCAGACCTTATGGCCGCAAGTATAGCAAGTAAGCTTACACCAGAGCTTGCAGCGGCTATGCCCTGTACAATTAAAATTAATATAGAACCCCAACAGGCGCTTGAGGTTCAGAAAACCTATATAGACGATATTCTTATCAATAACCTTGATTCAGAATTTACAATTGATTCGGGGGTTCATTTTATTCAGTTTACTGCCGAAGGCTATAAAAATGCCGGAACCAGTTATTATTTTGAAGGCGGCCAAAGCTATCTTATAACTGTAAATCTTGTAAAGACAGAAGAAACAACAATTTATCTTGGCTCTCACAAGGAGCTGGGCGGCTCCTTTTTGATAAACGGCTCCTCTGCACAAGCTTTGACCGATGGAAAGGGCCGTATCGTTATAAACGGAAATGCAGTTCTTGGAGAATTTATTACCGAAGACAAAAATACGGCTTATTTTTATATTCCGGAAAATAAGATTATAGAGGATGGCCTTTATACCGCAAAATTAAAAACCGTAAATCATACCGACTTTATAGAAAAACGCCGCCGCGAAATGTATCTTTCCTACAGTATTCTTGTAACTTCGCTTATTCCTACTATTATTTGCAGCGGAACAGTAAAAAGCTACAAGGCTATTCTTGCAGACCCTCAAAAGCAGAAAAAGATTGATAATCTTAATGAAAAGATAAGTACCGCAAATAAATGGGTTTTGGCTTCCAATATTTCTTCCGGCATTTCCATTGCCTGTGCGGTGTGGTTTGCCTTTGAGCTTTACAGATACTTTACAGCTGCAAACAGTGTGCTTCCGGTTTCTACGAGCCTTCAGACAAATTACATACCGGCACCGGTAAAGGAAGAACAGCCACCGCAAGCTGCCGACCAGACAGAACAAGCTGAACAAGCTGATCAGACTGCACAGACAGAAGAAGCTGAACAGGCAGATGAGCCTTTGCTTATAGAAGAATAAATTACTAAGGGGTAAATAATGAAAAAATCTTTTGGAGAAAAATTTCTTGCACTCTTTAAGAAAAAAACAGCTCTGACTGACGACTTTTATGAGGAGCTTATAGATATTCTTGTAGAAGGAGATATAGGTGCCAAAACCGCCTATCAGATAGTTGATGAGCTTGAGGATATCTGCCGCAGTAAAAAAATCACTGATCAGGAACAGATAATACAGGAATTAAAGACCCTTCTTTTACAGAGCGTAAAGGCTGTAGAGCTTGAGCCGCAGGAGGGAAAAACAAATATCTGGATGATTCTTGGAGTAAACGGAGTTGGTAAAACAACCTCGGTTGCAAAAATGGCAAAGCTTTATGCTGCAAAAAATACAAACGTAGTGCTTGCTTCTGCCGATACCTTCCGTGCCGCTGCCATTGAACAGCTTGCAATGCATGCCGAAAAAACAGGTGTTAGAGTAATAAGCCATCAGCATGGGTCGGATCCAAGTGCAGTAGTTTTTGATGCTGCAGAGGCTGTTCGTGCCAAGGGGCAGGGGCTTGTGCTTGCAGATACAGCAGGCCGACTCCATAATAAAGAAAATCTTGTGCGCGAGCTTCAAAAGATAAACAAAACCTGCCAGCTTAAGGCAGATGAAGGCTGTTATAAAAAGATAATTGTAATAGATGCAACTACAGGACAGAATGCACTGCGTCAGGCCGAGGTTTTTAACGAAGCCGTAGGAGTTGATGCCATAATAATGACAAAATACGATTCGACCGCCAAGGGTGGAGTTGCCGTTTCAATAGGACGGGAGCTTGGCATACCTGTAGCCTATGTCTGTACGGGAGAAAAATATGATGATATTTCTGTTTTTAATCCCGAAAATTATATAGATGACTTTTTAGGATTATAGGCCGCCGGTTTTGAAAAAGCTTTTTTGGGCAATTGCATTGCTTTTTGTTTTATTCAGTTCGTGTTCTCATAAAAAAACAGAAACAGGAAACCTGCCGCAAGCTTATTCCAAACAGCATGTAAAAAATCTTGAATTTATTGTAGACCAGCTGTTTGCACACAAAACTCCGGTGCTTTTTGATAACCTCATGTATACACACGTTTATACAAAAGGCTTTAAAGGTTATCTGTTTGAGCTTTGCAATCCATGGAGCCGGGGAATAATGGATTCCACAGGCTTTTACAGCGATGCCCTTGATAACGGAGAATGGGTAGATGAGGTTCTGCTTGCCCTGGAAGAAGCCCGTATGGGAGAAGAAATCTTTTCCATGCTCGAGGACGAAAGCCTTATAGCTCCTCCAATTATTGAAGAAACCGAGGACGGTCCTGTAGTAGAAAATGCTGCCCAGATAGAAAAGGTATTTAAAGATTCTACAGGCCAGTTAAAAATACTGCAGTTTGGAAACGAGCTTTTTATTCCGCAGCATAAAACAGATTCTTCGGTATTAGTTCATTATTCAGGTAAAACTGCAATCAGACTTTTTTATGATTCTTTGTACAGGCTGGTAAAAAAAGAGCTTTGGAAAATGGAATCGGTTGACAATGCCGCCATAACAGGTCTTGAGCTTTATGAATACACCGGAGACTCAAAGACTGCAGCTTCAAAAACTGTTCAGAATAATGACTACAAGCTTGTTTCCAAATTGAATTCCGATGGTTTAGTAACAGAGGCTTTGAAATATTCTGTAAAGGACAAAGAGTCAGACCGGCTTTTGTCTAAAACCACCTGGAAATATGATGAAGAAAAGCGCGTAACACAAGAAGTAATAGCAGAATATGGTAAGGATGGCGATAAAGCTGCCCCTGTAAATGAAAAAATGCAGAAATTCATTTATAATGAGGGTGCAGATATTTATGAATATTACGAAAACGGCAGTCTTAAAATAAAAACCGAATACGGCGAAAAAGGAAATTATGCTACTACAATTTTCTTTGATTCGCACTCAAGCGTTACAACCTGGTATGAAGATTATACAAAGGTTCGCGATGTATATATGAATGATGGAGTTAAGACAAGGGAAAAGGTCTATGAAAAACCGGAAGGAAAAGCCGAGTAAAAAAAATACATTATTCTCAAAGTTCAACTGGATTTATACAGTTTCTAACCGTTTTGCAAGGGTGGACAGAAAAGGTCGTTCTGCCGTAACTTCCATACTTGCTACACTTGGTATTTGCTTTGGTGTTATGACTCTTATCACCGTAATAAGCATAATGAACGGTTTTCAGATGAACTTTATAGATGCCATAATGGAGGTTTCTTCCTATCATCTTAGGGTAACAGAGGTCCCGGAGCAAAAGCAGAAGGAATTTGTAGAATTGTGTACAGATAATAAGGGCATTCTTTCGGTTACCTCCTTTTACGAAGCGCAGACCCTTATGACCGACGAAACCGGTAAAGAAAGTGCCGCAATGGTAAGGGCAATAGACCCTGCTGTATATCAGAATGATGCGGGCTTTAATAAGGAAGTTCAGCTTGTGGCAGGCAGCTTTGATCTTTCACATCCCGATTCAATAGTGCTTGGATACACGCTTGCGCGACAGCTGCGGGTTGGAATAGGCGAGACAGTTAATTTTCTGGTATTGAGCGGCGGCAATGATGTAACGCTTTTGAGCCAGGACCGTACCTTTGTCATAACCGGCTTGTTCAAAACAGGTTATTCCGACATAAACAGCTCCTACTGCTTTATCAGTCAGGAGGCGGGTGAAAAATACTTTGGCAAGGATGCACAGAAAATCTACGGCATAAAGCTTAAAAACTCTCAGGAGGATGCAAGGGTAACTGCGGCTCTGCAGAAAAATGCACCTTATGCTCAGGTTCAGTCCTGGCGTGACTATAATAAAACCTTTTTTGGCGCACTTAGAATAGAAAAAAATATGCTTTTGCTGCTGGTTGCGCTCATTTTTGTAGTAGTAGGCATAAACATATATAACGGAATGCGTCGTCTTGTTTATGAACGGCGTGGCGAAATAGCAATTTTTTCTGCAATAGGTGCCGAAAATAAAGATATAAAGGCAATTTTTATTGTACGGGGCTTTACAACCGGTGCAATTGGTGCTTTTTTCGGCGTTATTCTAGGACTTTTATTAAGTGTTAATACCGGTTTTATGTTTAATGCGGCCGCGAGACTTATGTACTGGCTTCAGTATGCAGTAACGGCAATCTTTAACCGTGCAAACCTTGTTTACATACAGGAAAATTCGTCTTATGCGGTATATGCAAATATTCCGGCAAGAATATTTTTCCGTGAAGTAGTAATGATAGCGCTTTTTGGAATTGCTTCTCCACTTCTGGCTTCCTGGGTGGCAAGTAAAAATGTATTGAAAATGACGGTAGCGGAGGTTCTTCATCATGAGTAATTCGGATAAAACAATTATAGAAATAAAAGACCTTGAAAAAACCTATGTTTCAGACAGCGAAAGGCTCACCGTCCTTAAGGGGCTTAACCTTACCGTTAAGGAAGGTACCAAGCTTGTTATTGTTGGCGAAAGCGGCAGCGGAAAAAGTACGCTTTTGAATATAATTGGCGGAATAGATAAAATTACCTCGGGCACTGTTACCGCAGGAAAATGGAATCTTAATAAATTAAGCGAAACAGAAATTTCTGAATATCGTTCAAGCTTTCTGGGATTGATTTTCCAGTTTCATTATCTTTTAAAGGATTTTACTGCGCTTGAAAATGTATATATGCCGGCGCTTATTGCGGGGCTTCCCAAAAAAGAAGCCATCGAAAAGGCAGAAAAGCTTTTGCAGGATGTAGGAGTTTATGAACGCAAGGACCATCTTCCTTCCCAGCTTTCGGGTGGAGAACGCCAGAGGGTAGCGGTTGCCCGTTCCCTCATAAATGATCCAACACTTATTCTGGCAGATGAACCTACAGGTAACCTTGACCCTGCAAATGCAGCTTTGATTGGAGAACTCCTTTTTTCAATGGTAGAAAAATACAATAAAACTCTTTTACTGGTAACACATGACCTTTCACTCGCAGCCAAGGGAGACTTTTGCTATAAAATAAGCAGCGGAAGGCTTGAGCAGATAGATTTAGGAGGAAAGCGGTAGTGACCTTTGGCGCATCATTAATGTTTGCAAAAAGTCTCATTTTTCCGCGTGCAGAAAAAAAATCCTCTGCAAGACGCAGCCTTTGGGGAGCGCTTTTGTGCATAGGACTAAGCATAATTCCTCTTGTCGTTGTGCTTTCTGTTACAAACGGAATGATTGCCGGAATGACCCAGAGAATCATAGGGCTTTCTTCCAGCAACGTTCAGGCCTATGTTTCTTCAAGACTGCCGGAGGCTGCACAGGCTCAAACCTATATACAATACGCACAGCAGTATAAAGAAGTTGATGGCGTCCTTAATGTATATCCGGAAATTGGCATAACCGCGCTTGCAACCGGAAAAAAGATGAGGACCGGTGCCCAGCTTCGTGCCGTTGAGCCGGACATTTTTGAAAAAAACAGCTCCTTTAAAGAACTATTTACCGTAATAGAAGGTAATGTCCAGGATTTTTCACACTCTCAAGCTTCAGCCAAATATGCAGTAATAGGGCAGAAAATGGCCGAGCTATTAGAGCTGCATGCCGGCGACACCTTCCGCATAATCACAATTAAAACTAACAATGGAAAACAAAGCCCGCGCCTTACTTCTTTTACAGTAAGTGCAATTGTTTCTTCGGGCTATCAGGAGCTTGATGCACTGTGGGTATTTGTTCCGATTGAAACAGTGTATCAGTTTATTTCCCTGGAAAATGCCAGCTTTACCGTTATGATTGAAACTCCAGATGCCTATTCCCCGGATCTGGTGCGCATTCAAAAGGAACTCAAAACTAAGAACGGAAAATACGCTAACTTTTACAGGTGGGACCAGGTTCACGAAGCCGAGTTTGAAAACTTTTCTTCTACCAAGGTAATGCTTGTTTTTGTAATGCTTTTGATTGTACTGGTTGCTTCCATTAATATTTCTTCGGCAATTGTAATGCTTGTGATGGAACGCCGTAAGGAAATTGCAATCCTCAAGAGTATTGGCGCCACTCCTTCGGGAATTACCTTTTCTTTTATCATTACAGGAATATCCTGTGCGCTTGGCGGACTTGCAATTGGGCTGCCACTTGGGCTTCTTGCCGCAGTAAATGCAAACTCAATCGTTAATTTTATAGAAAAAATTGTTAATGCTTTTGCAAAATTTGGTTATCTTTTAAAGGGAGTGCCTGCCGCCGAAGTTAAGGCAATTAAGCTTATGGATCCGGCTTATTATCTTCAGATGATTCCGGTGGATCTGCCGTTTATGCAGATTATGCTCATAAGCCTTGCTACAGTAGTTCTGGCACTTTTGGTTTCTATAGTTCCTTCTGTTAAAGCCGGAAAGGAAAAGCCGCTGGATATTTTAAGGAAGTCATAGGCAAAGATGAAAAAGCTGTCCCTTGTGGCAAAAATAAGCAGTGCAGTTTTTCTCTTTATTTTGATGCTGGTTCTGGCCCTGTCGGTTCCGGTTTTCCGCCGGCTGGAAAAGGTGCTGGATAACTATACCCAGAAATTTTCACAGACAGTAACAAAATATTCAGGGCTCACAATTTCTTATGAATCAATATCTCCTTCTATTTTTGCCTATCTTGGAATAAAGGGAATTAAGGTCTGCGATAAGGACCAGAGAATAATTGGTCAGGTAAAAAGCACTCATATTAAATATAAGCTCATACCGCTTTTAAAAGGCGATTACGAATCCATTGTAAAATCAATTACCATAGACGGGGTAGTGCTTGATACGGTTCCGCTCATTGATTTTATTCAGGCCTATGTTGTAGAACAGCCTCCCGACAGTGCTTCAGAGGAGGTTAAAAAGCCGCCTGCCCTTGATGAATTATTCGAGCAGCTTAATCTGCTCATAGATTATATTCCACAGAATATAACCTTAAAAAATTTTACGGTAAAATACAATAAAGACTCAATAAATTCTTCCTTGCTCGTCAAGGAAATCAGAGTTTTAAACTCAGAACGCAGAGATTATATAACTGTAAGCCTCAAAAGCGATGTAGACGCAAGCTTTGGTGCTAAGGCTTCTACAAACGGAGCGCTTGCAGTAAACGGCAGACTTACCAGAAACCTGGATAATTCTTATGCCTATATCAATCTGTCGAATTTTGCGTTCAGTAAATATAAATTTAATAAATTTAATTTCCTCGTTTCTTATGCCTCAAAAAAGCTGGAGCTGCATACAGTTCAGAATGTCATCCCTGTAGACTTAGGAGCCGACTTTGATTTTGCTACCGGTCAGCTTGGACTTAAGCTTGTTACCGAAAATTTAAGCCCTGTTTCGGTTATTTCAAACGCCACCAGCCAGAAGGATCTTCAGAAATTTAAAGAGCTTAGTGTAACTGCACGCGCCGGTCTTGACCTGAACATAAACGAGGCTGGCTTTGGTTACTATGTAAACGGCAATGTTGCTGTTCCTCCGTCCCTTTTCCCACAGGGGGCCCAGGCAGTTATAGACCTTAGCGGAAACGACAGACGTGTCGATGTAAGGCAGCTTTCTGTTACCGGAGAAAATATAGATACCCAGCTTGACCTGTCTTATTTAATTAAAACCTCCCAGCTGAGCGGAACTGTGGCGTTAGAAAAATATGTACTGCCAAACAAAAAGGTTGTCTCAACCGAGGTTTATTTTGACCCGCTGGATAAATCCGGCTTTATGCTCTTTTCTCCGCAGATTTTTATAGGGGAGCATTCACTCACAGCGCTTCAGGCAAGAGTAATTCCTCAGTCCGATTCCATTGATTTTGATTTTGAAGTAAATGATTATTCGCACATTGACGAAAACAACCAGGGAATAATAAAAATTGACGGAAGCTATCTTACTCAGTCAAAATACGTGCAGTCCAGTGTTTCGCTTGAAAGCATTTATCTTGAAACAATTATGTCTCTTGCAGCCGAGATACTCCCGCAAAAGGAAGCAGAGGCCGTTCAGTCAATTGTTCCTACGGTTAAGGACTTTATGTTTACCGGCGACGCCTATGTATCCACAGATTTTAATTCTGTTTCGTACAATCTGCCTTATCTCGTTCTTGCCAATACTAAAAAGGACAATCAGTTGCTTTTTCTTTCTGTAAACGGAAACGAGCAGTCTGTTCAGCTTAACCGCTTTAATTTGATTTACGGCGCCTTTGCCCTTGATGCTACAGCTTCCCTTGATTCCATGCCGGGAACTCAGGATAAGTTTTATACACTCGACATGATTACCTCTTCAATACCGTATCATTTTTCTGGAACCATTATGCCCGAAATCATAACGGTAACCGGAGATTATGGAACGGATGCGCAGGTACGACTTGGAAAGAACAATACGCTTGAAGGCTTTGCTTCGTTTACAAACCTGCCGTTCTTAATCAATAATTCAACCTATATTCTTTCTCTGAATACAGATTTTGATTATACACAGGAGCAGGGGCCTCAGATTACCTTACAGCACCTGCAGATAGAACAGGATGATCCGGACACCTCTGTAAATCCAAGGCTTGAGCTTTCGGGTAGTGCAACAAAATACGGTGCCCAGATAAATGATATTGCCTACACAGATTTGTATTCTTCCTTGCGCGGAAATTCAGATATTACCGTAAACATAACAGACAATATTCTTAGCTCTGCGGGTATTCAGATGAACCTGCGCGACGACATTTCGGATGAATCGCTTGTAATTGACGCAAGTGTATCTAATCCGGATATGGTAGAGCTTACGGCCCACAATATCATTAATTCCCTTTATGTCAATGCAATGATAGAAGCCTCGCACTTTAGCCTTAACCGCTTTATGTCTGTAAGAAACGATAATAACGAGCTTACAGCAAGCCTCTATCTTTCAGGAACTCTGGAGCATCCGTACGCAACCGCAACTGTAGAAAAAATGTCCTTCCTTTTGAATGATGAAATTGTATCTTCCAGCGGCTCGCTCATCCTGGAGGAACGCGACGTTACCATAAATGACTTTATCTTAAAGGGCTTAATCTGGAAGGTATCTGATGTAAGCGGAAATCTGTCGCTTTCTGATTACACCGGAAAAATGACAGCACAGTTTTCTACTGTAGGCGAAAAAAATGTTGTCATGCCAATGATTTTGACTATTGAGGATTCTTATGTTCCGGAAGGCTCTGCAATCCCTGAAAACCTTACAGCAAAGCTTTCGTGTCCAAATCTTTCGGGTACCTTGTTTAAAAAGCCAATGGCCTTTGATCTATTTGTTAATTATTCCAAGGATTTTATTTCCTTTTATTCTTCGGACAATGTCGGAATGTACGGAAACCTTAGTCAGGCAGACGGCCTTTATGTTTCTATAAGCTGCGGAGACATACTTTCTACAGAAATTACCGGAAGCTTTGCCAAGGATAATCAGTTTGTAAAAATGTCCAATGTTTATGTAAACCTTAAGGGCCTGCTCAAAAACGTTACCCTTGATGACCTTATTATGATAGACCAGGGAATCCTTAAGGGCAGTGTAACAATGTACGGTCCTTTTGATACTCCGGAATTCAAGGGCGCCCTTTCTATTTCTAATCCGGTTTTCCAGCTGCCGACTGTATTTACGCAGAGAGTTTCTACCGAAAAGATTCTTATTACCGCTGCTAACAATGAGTTTGCTGTAGCCGAAGCCACTTATAACCTTAAAAATACTCCAAAGTTTAAGATGAGCTCCCACGTTTACATGAATAAATGGTCGCTGGATCATTTTGATGCTAGAATTGCTTCGCTGGACAAGCAGCTGGTGCCTGTGCGTCTTAAAATTCCTATGCTCACAATTGCCGGAGACACCGAATGTGATTTTACTGTCACCTTTGAAAACAATAATCTTGATTATACGGGTTCCTTCTTTGTAGAAAACCTTAACATAGAATCAAATCTTACAGACCTTACAAATATAAACTATGATGTCGACTGGGGCGATCTTACGTTTAGTACAAATATAAAGCTTTCAACGGGAACTCATGCTTCCTTGAACTTTAATCCGCTTTTGCGCTGTGTATTTGTTCCTCATACTTCGGTTGACTGTAAGATTAATACGGCTTCAAACCTCTATCAGCTGGACGGTTCGCTCCTGTTAAAATCCGGCGATGTTGCTTATCTTAACCGAAACTTCTATATAAAAGAGGGTAGCATCAAGTTTAATCCGGTTGATATTGCAAACCCTCAGATTTCTTTGCGAGCCGAAACCCGTGAAAAAGACACGGACGGTAACACCATACGAATCATTCTTTCTGCCGAAAACCAGTATCTGCTCGATTTTAACCCGATTTTCTCTTCTATTCCGGCCAAATCAGAAAACGAAATTAAGCTTTTGCTTGGCCAGATTGTGCTTGCCGATTCTGATTCTGTAGGAAATCTTGTGCTTTCTGCCGGAGAATATTATTTGCAGTCAACCTTAGTACGTAATATGGAAAACAAGTTGCGAGATTTGTTGAATTTTGATATATTTTCAGTACGTACTAATATATTGCAGAATACTATTAATTTGAGTAATCAGAGAAATAAAACAAAAGAGCTTACAATTGGTAACTTCTTTGATAACTCAACTGTTTATATAGGTAAGTACCTGGGAAGCGCGTTGTATGCAGATGCAATGCTTAATATGTCGGCTTCTAACTATCATGATGTCGACTATCTGTCCGCAAACAGCATTCTTTTCCAGCCTGAATTTGGTCTGGAGCTTGAATTGCCTGTAATTAACATAAGGTGGGATATGGCATGGAGATTGACTCCGGGTGCACAGCTCCAGTCCTTTGTTCCTGCAACGACGGTTTCGCTTTCCTGGAAATTTACATTTTAAAAAAGTGTGTTTTTCGCACTGAATTGGAGTTTTTGTATGCGCCGCCGTTTTTATAGCATATTCTTTACTGTCCTTTTTATCATGTCTGGCATTTCTTTGCTTAGCGCACAGGAGGATGACAGCAGCTGGTACTGGGGACATCCTGTTACTAAAATAGAATTTGATGGCCTTAAAAATGTAAAAAAATCAGAGCTTACAGGCGTAACAAGTAATTTTATTGGCGAAGCCTTTTCCGAAGAGCTTTTGAGCCAGATGTTCGACACTCTTTTTTCGCTTGATTTGTTTGAAGACATTGAGCCTTATGCCAAGCACGATAAAAATCCCGATAATGTACTTTTAGTTTTTAAAGTAACTGAATATCCGCCGGTTTCCAAAATTGAATTCCAGGGAAATCATAAAATAAGAAACGGTGAATTACGCGAGGTTATTAAAACTAAAAACTTTGATATCTTCGTAGAAAATCATATCTTAAGCGACGAGCGTCTTATCCGCGAACACTATATCGAAAAGGGTTATGTAGACTCTCTTGTAACACACACAATTGAAGAAACTGCTGACGGTATAGAAATTACCTTTATTATTGAAGAAGGCCGCAATACAGTAATCAGCGAGATTCATCTGATGGGTAACACGATTGTTTCTGAGCGTTCCCTTAAAAACAAGCTTGCCTTAAAGGAAGTCGGCTTTTTAAAGGACGGTGCCTACCAGAGCTCTGTGCTTGAGCAGGATAAAAAGACAATCATAAGCTATTACAATGAACGCGGTTATATTGACGCAAATATTCTTGATGTAAAAATAGAAACTACAGTAAACGAAGAAAAGCAGCGCAACGATCTTTCCATTACCTTTGTAATTCAGGAAGGAGCACAGTATACCTTCTCGGGACTTACAATTACCGGTAACGAGATTTTCACTACAGAACGGCTTGCCTCCTGCATGAAGCTCAAGGAAGGCGCAATTTTCAATATGATTAAATTTGAAGAGGGCCTTTCCGAAATTGCAAATGTTTATTATGAATCGGGCTATATGTCCAATTCCTTCTATCCGGTACCGGAAAGAGATACAGACCGCAAGGAAATATCATACAACCTTGTAATAGAAGAGCGTGCACGCAGCCACATAGAAAACATTATTGTTCAGGGTAACAACAAAACAAAGGATTATGTAATTTTACGCGAAGTGCCAATTGAATCGGGTGATGTATTCTCCCGCGACAAGATTATTGAAGCAATGCGTAACCTGTATAGCCTTCAGTATTTTTCAAATATTGTTCCGGATGTTTTGCAGGGCTCAGAAGAAAACCTTGTAGACCTTGTATTTAATGTAGAAGAAACAAGTACTATAGGTATAAATCTTGGTATGGCTTTCTCTGGCATTACAGAACCAAATGACATTCCTGTTTCTGTTTATGCAACAATTTCAAATACAAACCTTTTTGGAGAAGGAAAGGGCTTTTCTGCTTCTCTTAATATAGCAAAGAAAACCCAGAGTCTTGAATTTTCTTATAACCAGAACTGGATAGGCGATTATCCTATTGCATTCAGCGAATCCTTGTCTTTGTCTCATACCGACAATACTTCTACTGTAATGATGTATCAGCCAAATGGTGTATTTGATCTTTACAGCTACTATGTAAATTACGAAAGCTTTTCTGCAACCCTTGGTTCTTCCCTTGGACGCCGCTGGTATCCTCGCTTTGCAATTCTTTCGCTCATGGGCGGTATAAACAATACTATCATCCGAAATGATTTCAACGAAAATGCCTATGTTCCTGTAGACTCAAATGTTTCTATGTTTGCAAACAGACTTGGACTTTCAAATTCTTTGTGGGGAAGCTTCTCCATGGATAACCGTGATATAAGCTATGATCCTGGAAAGGGTTGGTTTGCCAGCCAGAAGTTTACCTTTAGCGGACTCATTCCTGTTCTTGAAAAAGAATTCTTCCTTAGCTCGGATACAAAGCTCGAAGGCTATTTTACAATGTTTGATTTTACCAAGGACGGCAAGAGTCCATTTAAGGGAGTATTTGCCGCTTATACAGGTTTGACAATGCTCTTCCCAATCAATAATTCAATCATCAGCGATTCAAACAAGCCTTATATTGATGGTATGCTTACTGGCCGAGGATGGGCAGAGCTTTACCGTTCAGCAGATACAAAGGGTAAGGTTTTGTGGAATACACAGATTGAATTAAGATTCCCGCTTGTATCGGGAGTTCTTGGTGTAGATTTGTTCCACGATGCAGTTGCAGTAAAGCCTGAGGTTGGACAGATGTTTACAAACCTTTCGCTCAACGACTTTTACTTTAGTATGGGACCTGGAATCCGCTTCCTTATGCAGCAGTTCCCGTTGCACCTTATGTTCACCTGGCGCTATCAGGTTATTGACGGTAAGGTTTGCTGGGGTGGAAAGAACGGCTATAATCCATATCAGTTTGTTCTGTCCTTTAATATTACAAACAGATAATTATATAATATAGATATACGAGGTATTAAAATGAAAAAGAATTTTAAATCTTTAATTGCTTTTGCAGTTGTTTTTATGCTTGCAACCTTTAGTGCCGCAGCACAGCAGATTACAAAATTTGGAGTAGTAGATACTTCTAAAGTATACAGTGTTTATTTTAAAAACTCGGCACCAATCCGTAACTACGAAAAAAAGAAGGCAGAGTTTCAGGAAGAAATTAACAAGCGCACCGAAGAGCTCAAAACCCTTCAGCAGAAAAAGCTTGAATACGAAAAGAACGGAAACGACAGCCAGGCTCTTAAGATAGAAGCAGAAATTACAAAGAAAACAGATTACCTTACCGAATATACAAATGCCAAAAATGTAGAGCTGGATTCTATGCTCAAGTCTCTGGAATCTTCAGATGATTTTTATAAAAAGCTGTACAACACTCTGGGCCAGATTGCAGAAAGCGGCGGCTACAGTATGATTTTGAGTCTTCAGGCTTCTAATTCCATTTTGTGGTACAGTAATTCCGTTGATATTACGGAGCAGGTAATTCAAAAGCTTGGATTATAAAAAAGGATTGGACCTGATTAGATGATGGACGACCAGGCTAACCTTACACCGATGATGCTGCAATATCGGTCGGTTAAGCAGAATTATCAGAACGAAGTTGTATTTTTCCGTCTGGGCGACTTTTACGAAATGTTTGATGAAGACGCCGTAGAAGTTTCCAGACTTCTTAATTTAACCCTAACACATAGAGCCGGACAGAAAATGTGCGGCATTCCTTATCATGCTGCCAAGGTTTATATTGCTCGTCTTTTACGCCTTGGCAAAAAAATTGTAATTTGCGAGCAGGTTGGCGAAATCCCTCGCGGTGGCAAAGGCATTACAGAACGCAAGGTTGTAGAAATCATTACACCGGGAACTGCCGTAGAAGCAGAATATCTGGAAGGCAACAATGCAAACTATCTGGCGGCGCTTAGCATTGTAAAGGGCAGGGCAGGCTTTGCCTTTATTGATGTAACAACCGCTTCTTTTAAAGCAACCTCCTGGCCTGCTGCAAGAATGCATGATTATTTTGCAAAGGAATTAAATCGTGCTTCTCCAAGAGAATTTCTTTTACCGCTTTCTTTAAAAAACAACGAAGAGCTTCAGGCAGTTCTTAGCGCACATAATAATATTTCGGTTTCGTATTATCCCGACTGGGATTTTAATATAGAGCTTTCGTATAAAAGGCTGCTTGCCCAATTTGGAACCCTTTCACTCAAGCCCTTTGGTCTTGAAGAAACAGATGCCGAAATTGCACCGGCCGGCTTTCTTTTAGATTATCTTGATAAAACTACAAATGCAAAGCTTCCTCATATAAATGAGCTTATAAAATACAGTGACAACGATTTTTTGATTATAGATGACTCTTCTCGCCGCAATCTGGAAATAACGGAAAATATGCGGGACGGCACCTCCAGCTATTCTTTGCTTGAATGTGTCTGGTTTACAAAAACCGCCATGGGCTCAAGGCTTCTCAAAAACTGGCTGCTTTTTCCGCTTACAAATTACAATGCAATTTATGAACGCCAGAACCGCATTTCTGTTTTTTACGATGACAAGGATATGCTTGCAAAGGTACAGGCCGACTTATCACAGATTCTTGATGTAGAGCGCCTTGCGGGACGTATTGCAATGGATAGGGCGCATCCAAAGGATTTACAGGCCCTGCGTGCAAGTCTTGAATCCTGGGTAAAGGTAAAGGAATATATGAACGGCTATGATTTTTCGTTTATAGAATCCGATACCTCACTTTCTATAATCAAGCTTATTGCAGATTCTATTCTGGAAGATCCGTCTACTGCCCTGACCGATGGCGGTATTATAAAGTCCGGCTGGTCACAGGAGCTTGATCACTGGCGTACAATTCACGACAACTTTAACAAGGTGCTCGAAGAATACGAGGCCGAAGAAAAAGAAAAAACAGGCATTTCTACACTCAGAATTAAATACAATAATGCTGCCGGTTATTTTATAGAAGTAAGCAAGGGAAAGCTTTCTTCGGTGCCGCCTCATTTTATTATGCGACGTGCCCTTGTAAACGGAGACAGATATACTACCGAAAAGCTTCAGTCGCTTGAGCTGCAGCTTAATGAGTCTTCTACCAAAATACTTGAGCTTGAGCGTGACCTTTTCCTGGAAATCCGTAATTCACTCAAGCAGCACATAAAATATCTTTTGCAGCTTGCAGACGAAATTGCATTGACCGATGTTTCTGCCTCTCTTGCTACGGCTGCAATCCAGAATCGTTGGGTACGTCCGCAAATACTTACCTCTACGCTTTTCGAAATTACAGACGGCCGCCATCCAGTTGTAGAAGCTCATCTTCCAACCGGAGAGTTTATTCCTAACGACACAAAAATAAGCGCAGAAGAAGCAGACGGCATTCCTTCGTTTAATCTTATAACCGGTCCAAACATGGCCGGTAAGAGTACTTATTTAAGGCAGAATGCACTTATTGCACTGCTTGCACAGACTGGCTCTTATGTTCCGGCTGTGAGCGCAAGGCTTGGCATTGTAGACCGCATTTTCTGCAGGGTAGGAGCGAGTGATAATCTTGCCAAGGGAGAATCTACCTTCCTTGTAGAAATGACCGAAACTGCAAATATTCTGCGTGCCGCAACAAGCCGTTCTCTTGTAATTATGGATGAGGTAGGACGAGGAACCTCAACAGAAGACGGACTTGCAATTGCACGGGCAGTAAGCGAATACCTTTTGGATACAATTAAGTGCAAGACGCTTTTTGCAACCCATTACCATGAGCTTACAAGAATGGAGCATCCTCTGCTCAAAAAGCTTTGCCTTCAGATAAACGAACAGAAAGGAACTGTTGTATTTATGCGCAAGGTTATAGATGGTGTTACAGAAAACTCCTACGGTATTCATGTAGCAAAGCTTGCAGGACTTCCTGCTTCTGTAATTGAGCGTGCAAATGTAATTCTGGCACATATACAGGCGCTTGCTGCCGGAAAACCAGCAATTGAAGTAAACATTCCGTCTCCTGTTACAGCACCTTCTACACCGGGACTTTTCAGCGACGAAGAAATAATCATTTCCGAAATACTTTCCTGCGATACCGACAACATGACTCCAATGGATGCGCTGAAAATGCTCGCAAAATGGAAAAAATCCCTCTCGGGACTCTAGTCATTGCGACCAAAGGCTTTCGTCATTGCGGCCAAAGGCTTTCGTCATTGCGAGCCCGCAGGGCGTGGCAATCCAAAAATAAAAAAAAATCACTTTTTTTCAAAAATTCCCCAAATTTACTTCCTATTTTCCTCAAATTTTTTGTTAACTATAGTATATGAAAAGGATTTTGTATCTTTCAAAACAGTTTGTTAAACTCTTTTTGCGCTGCATCTTTTGTTACATTGCCGGTGGACAGACCTGCATCATCTGCGGTAAGAAAACCTTTCTTTATCCAGTTTGCACCGAATGTCGTCATACAAGGTTTACTGACAGTCTCACCCGCTGCAGTTCACTTTATGAAAACCGCTGCCAGATTTGCGGAAAACCTTTGCTTTCTACAAAAAAGACCTGCTTTGCGTGCAGGGAGAATCAGCTTCTTAAGAGTACAGATTCAATGCTGCCGCTTTATTCCTACCGATTGTGGAATAAGGAGCTTATGTTTTTGTGGAAAACCCAGGAAATAAGGGTTATATCAAATATGTTTGCAAAATTTCTTAATCCTGTTCTAAAAAGAATGGAGGCACAGTTCATTGTTCCGGTTCCGCCGCGCAAGGGCAAGATAAACCAGAAGGGGTGGGACCAGATAGATGAGCTGTGCAGCCTTTTACAGTACAGATATGGCTACAAGATCCTGCGTATACTGGAAAGAAGGACTAAAATTCAACAGAAAAAGCTTGATCGCGAAGGGCGTTTACAACAAATTGGTCATGCTTATTGCTGTATATCTGCTTCTGCCAGAACAAAGCTTCTTAAGCCATACGGCGGCAGGCTTCCACAAACTGTAGTGCTTCTGGACGATGTTTGTACAACCGGTGCTACTATAGAAAGCTGCGCCAGAGTATTAAAGGAGGTGGGCATAAAACACGTAAATGCACTGTCACTATTCATAGTAGACTGAAAATAATATTGCAAATTTACGTTTTTGGGAGTATTATAGATAGAAAGACAATTATTTCTTTGGGGGAAATATGGCTACAGAAGATACACAGTTCCAGTTGGTAACTTTTCAGCTCGGTGATGAATTGTATGGTGTAAACATCATGGATGTAAAGGAAATTGTCCGTTTGCAGAACGTGCGTGTAATACCAAACGCTCCTTATTATGTAGAAGGAATTATCAATCTTCGTGGTGAAATTATTCCTATTATTGATTTGCACAAAAGGTTTAGAATCAAAGCTATAGAAAAAGAAGAAATGGACTTTGAAGGCGGATTCATAATCCTTAAAATTGACAATAACAAGATTGGAATTATCATAGATAAGGTTGCCCGTGTCGTAGTCGTAAAGGCAGAGGATGTAAAAGAACCTCCTCAGATGCTTACTGGTATTGGTTCTGAATATATTGAAGGTGTAATCCGCGAAGAAAACGGATACCTTATTATGCTTAATATTCGGAAGTTGTTCGACGCAAAAGAATTACAGAAAATAATCGATTTAAATTAATGATACAAACATACAGTTCAACAATTCGTAGAAAAGAAATGGATGCAGTTTTAACCTGCATGGTAGATGAAAAAATCGGGCCAGGCGAGTTAAATGCAAGACTTATCCAGCAGGTTAAGGAATTTTTTAAATGTGATGGCGCAGTGGCTTTACGTAGCCCTGCTGTTGCCCTTAAGTATATTCTTCTTTGTCTGGATCTTGAAAAACAGTCAAAAATAATGATTTCCGCACTTGCTCCTGCCTGGCAGTACCAGGTTATTGAGTCTATGGGCTATGAGCCTTTAGTACTCGATGTTCAGGAAACTGATGCACTTGTAGGAATTGAACAGATTCAAGCCGGCATGCAAAACGGCGGACGCCTGCTGCTTCTTCACGAAACAGAAGGTATTCTTCCGGACTATGATGCAATAATGAGTCTTGGCATTCCAGTAGTAGAAGATATTTCTCAAAGTGCAGGGGCTTCTGTTGCACTTAAGGACGAAAACGGTGCAGAAACCGAGGAACGCAAAAAGGCAGGACTGTTTGGTCTTTATACAATTCTTGGACTTGAAGAACGCGATGTAATTACTGCAGGTGGTGGTGCTGTGCTCATGGCTCCTGGCCGCCGCGAATGGATAGTCCTTAAAAAGTTTACCGATGAAGCTCCTCTTACAGATTTGCTGCCGGATATTAACAGCGCGCTTGCCTGGGTTCAGCTTAAGGAATTCAACCGCAACGAAGCAACACGCCGCGAGATCTTTAATATGTACCAGCATTCCTGTATGATCGGACGGCACAAAACCTTTGCCCGCGATATGGAAGGTGGTTCAACAATGTGTTCGTTCCCGCTCATACTCAACAGTGCTTTTAAGGATGTAAAGTCTTATACAGCAAAAAAAGATATAGAAATTAGCCTTGCTTTTGAAGGCTCTGTAATTGCATTAAAGGATGAGCTTTCTCAAAGCTGCATTCATGCAAAATCACTTTTGCTTCGCACTGCACATTTTCCTCTTTATCCGCGACTCACACATGTTCAGACGGCAAAAATCGTAAAGGTTTTGGGTACTCTGCCATAAAAAGAAAAATGGAGAAACATGAAAAAAGTTTTAATCATTATAAACACAGTCAAAAATGAATCTCTCGCTCTTTCCGCACAGATTTCTGATTTCTTAAAATCAAAGGGTGTGGAATGCGACTGCTTAAACTTTGACGGTTTTAATGAAAACACTCCATTCGGCAATTATGAATTTGTAATAACCCTTGGCGGCGACGGTACCGTTTTGTTTGCTGCCCGCAACTGCGTAGAATTTGATGTTCCTGTTTTTCCTGTAAACCTTGGTCAGTTTGGATTTATGGCCTCTGTTCAAACCAGCGAATGGCAGGAAAGTCTTGAGCTTTTGTTGCAGGGTAAGGCTCCGTTCCAGTACCGCAGCATGCTCACAGCGACACTTGTTCGTGACGGCAAAAAGGAAGCACAGTATATCGGCCTTAATGATGTTGTAATCAGCGCAAAGCACACGGCCCGCACGGTTGCCATGGAAGTACTTTTTGATAATGATCATCTTTGTAAGTTAAAATCAGACGGTGTAATTATTTGTACTCCAACCGGTTCAACCGCTTATTCTGCTTCTGCAGGTGGTCCTATTGTTGATCCTGTACTGGATGCAATTGTAATGACCCCGATTAATTCGTTTTCTTTGTCCAGCAGACCTATAGTGCTTCGTTCTGACGGTATTTTGTGCATAGATATTCAGCCGTGCCGCACAAAGGAAATTTGGATGATTGTTGACGGACAGGAGCCTGTTTATCTTAAGGCCGGGGACCGTATAGAAATAAAAATCTTAGATAAAAAAATCAAGCTTATCTGCTGTACGCAGAAGAAATTTTTCAACGCCCTTCGTTCAAAATTAAATTGGCGAGGTGAGCCTTATGCTTGAAGAATTAAACATTAAAGATTTTGCCCTTATCGAAAACGACTATCTTGAATTTGAAAAGGGCTTTACAATTTTAAGCGGTGAAACTGGTGCCGGTAAATCTATCCTCATCGGTGCACTTTCCTTTCTGCTTGGCGGAAGGGCAGAGGTGACACAGATCAGGGCCGGAAAAAACGAAGCCAGTGTAAGCGGAACCTTTGTACTTCTACAGGGGCAGACTGTACGTACCCTTACAGAAGAGGACGAGCCTGCAAATGCCGCTGAATGGCTTGAACAGCACGGAATACAGACAGAAAACAATCGTGTGCTGTTGCGACGTTTTATCCGTGACACAGGAAAGTCTGGAGCCTGGATAAACGATACACCAGTGACCCGTACAGACCTTGCAGCCTTTTCTGCTTTTCTTGTAGACATCCACGGCCAGCATGAGCATCAGTCGCTTTTGAAGGTGCCTGAGCACAGAAAGTTCTTAGACAGCAGAGCAGGAATAGTTTCAGAGGTAGAGGAATTTACAAAGCGTTATTCTCAGCTTGTTGCCCTGCGCCGCCAGCTTGAGCAGTATTCCATGTCAGAAAGTGAACGCCTGCGCAAGCTTGATATGAGCACCTTTGCAGTAAAGGAAATTACAGAAGCAAAGCTTAAAAAGGATGAGGATAGCCAGCTTGAAGATGAAGAAGCACGACTTTCTTCATTCGAAAAAATCTATTCAGAAACAGACGAAATAGGAAAGATTCTTGCCGGTGGAGAAAGCGCAGTAACAGACCTTCTTAAAAAAGCTAAGCGCAATTCTTCGCATATTGCCGAAATGGATAAGTCTGTTGCTTCCCTTGATGAACGGCTTGAATCTGCCTTCTATGAGCTTTCTGACATTGCCGCAGAATTTGCAGGCTACCAGAACAGGCTTGTATTTGACCCTGCAAGACTCACAGAGGTTCAGGAACGCCTTTCGCTCATTTATAACCTTAAGAAAAAATATGCTTCTTCTGTAAACGCGCCTTTGCAGGAGGTTTTTGATTATTGTGCCCAGGCCCAGCAATATATTGACGAAAATGCCGAGGGAGCCGGTGCAAAAGAAAAGCTTACTGCTCAGATAAAGGAGCTGGAAAAGGATATTCTTGCACGTGCAGACTCTATTTCTAAAAAGCGCCGTGCCTGTGCCGATCAGCTTTCTCAATCTGTAGACGCCATCCTTGCCAAGCTTGGAATGAACGGTACTCATTTTGGAGTGAGCATTCAGGAAAAAGAAGGCAGCGATGTAGCACAAAAATGCGGACCTTACGGAAAGGACAATATAGAATTCTTAATCAGCGCAAATCCGGGTAACCCGCTGCTTCCTCTTGCAAAAATTGCATCAGGTGGTGAGTTGTCGCGTGTAATGCTTGCTTTAAAAACGATTTTCGCTCAAAATGATAGTGTAGAAACCTTGATTTTCGATGAAATTGATACAGGTATTGGTGGAGAAGTGGCTGTAGCCGTTGGATCCCACATGAAAAACCTTGCAAAAAATCGTCAAATTTTTTGCATAACACACCTAGCCAGTATTGCAGTTTATGCCGATAATCAAATAAAGATAGAAAAAGCCGTTGCGGGGGGAATTACTTCTTCAAATGTTCATAATGTACGTGGAGAAGAAAGAGTAGCGGAAATTGCCAGAATGCTTTCGGGAGATGCGGATACAGCCCAGTCGCTGGAACATGCCCGCGCAATGCTCGAAAAGTATAGCGGAGGTTACTGATGGCAAAGATTTCTGAAGAAACAAGATTGCATTTCCAGGAATGCATTCAGCCGTATAAGGACAAGGTTACCCAGACTCTCGAAAAGGAAAAGACCATGCGCAATGCTATGCACGAAGGTGATATTGGTCTTGAATATAAAAAGCTTTTGTTGTGCGAAGATATGATTTATGTGGCCTCACTTTATATGGCTCAGAACAGTCTTTCTTTAAAGCTCATGGAAGTAAAAAACAACGATGCCCTCAACGACGCCCGCAAGATGCTTTACAAGGCAATCATTTATCTGGAAGAAATTGTTTCCAGCATGATAGACTGTCAGTATTCAGAATTAAATGATTTCCACGAGGCAATCAAAAGTATAAATATCGTAAAACGCTATCTTATAATCCGCAAGCTTGGTCTTGCCATTCAGATTCTTAAGGATGCCTTTGGAGATAACAGTAAGTGGAAGTGGTCCTTTGTAGAGCTCGAAGGACGCTTTGCCACAGTTGCAAAAAATCTTATTGATATGAAGGCCGCCGGTGCAGATATTCTTGATCCGCGTGCCGAAAACTATGAAACGACAATTCTTTATGTACGCATGATTCAAAAGCTTCTGGAAAAGGCTGCAAATGGTTATCGTGACCGTTATGAGCTTAGTACCCGTCGTATCGATGATATGCGTAATGCAATTAAATATCTTGTTGCCCTGCGACGTGTTTATATTGTAATTGGCCGCAGCAACGAAGCCGAAGAAACAAAGAAAAAGGCTATGGTCTGGAAGGACAAGATGGATTCAGACCAGAAGAAGGGCTTGAGTAATTAACGAAAAATGAACAAGGAACTCATTCTCAAAATTTTCGAAGGATTTTCTATTCAGCGCTGGAATGACCTTATCCGCCCGTTTGATCTGGTGGAAATGGACAAGGCCGGCGAAAAAATGGTCATTGCCTATATAATCGGAAAACACGAAGAAAAAAAGGGTGTAAACATCGACTGGAAATGGATGATTTATGCCTCGTTGTTTGACCTGCTCAAAAAAATTGCCCTTTGTGATATAAAGGCTCCTGTTCAGCAGATGCTCAAAAGAGAATTTGCAAAGGAATATATGCGCTTAAACGAATGGGTTTTGAACCAGTACAGGCAGCTCATTCTGGATGATTCGCTTTTTTCAGCCTTTACAATTTATATCGGGCAGATGGCCGGTTCCTTAAATCTTCCGCAAAAGCTGGTGCCAACGCTGCGCGTTTATAATGCGGCCCATAAATACTCTACAATGCGCGAGCTTGAAATGCTCAGTGTTGTAAATGAAAAGGAAAGGCTTTCTAAAATAGATTCCGAACTCAAGGCAGAGCTTCAGCCGTATCTTGATTTAGAAGGGCTTCAGAAGCTTATGACACGACAGCAGGAATTTGATTTTCTTTTGAAAATTGAACAGCTTCGCTTTCAGACAAGATGGAACCAGACTCCGAGGGTTCCTGCAACCTCTGTATTGGGGCACTGCTTTTTCGTTGCAATAATGAGCCTTCTTTTGGGAAGAGAAAGCAACAGCAAGATGTGCGACCGACGCGTCATAAACAATTATTTTTCTGCACTGTTCCATGATTTGCCTGAATCTGTTACCCGCGACATTATTTCTCCTGTAAAACAGGCCACAGATGCATTGCCTAAAATAGTAAAGAAGATTGAAGACGAAATTGTAAATAAAGAGCTGGTGCCGCTCATGGATTCCAGCTATCTTGATGAAGTTATTTATTATACCTCCGATGAATTTTCTGACCGAATCATGAACCAGGACAAAAAGGTTCAGACTGTTTCGTGGGAAGAACTTAATGAACGCTATAATAAGGCAGAGTTTAATCCTGTAGACGGAAGACTTGTGAGGGTTTGCGATCATCTTTCGGCCCTTATGGAAGCAGATATTTCAATCAGACATGGAATTACCTCAAGCCATCTTCAGGGGGGGCGTGACGGCATGCTGGAGCTGTATTCTGCAGCCGAAAAAATCAGTGGAATCGAAGTAAATAAATTATTTCATGAACTTGTAAATTAATATATTTTCCATGCCGATAATTAATTTATGAAGTTATCATTTTTGAAGAAATCACTTTTAATATGCGCAATTCTTTTTGCCGCAGCCATTTCTCTTTTTGCAGATACAACCTATAAGGTAGAGAAGGGCGACACTTTATATTCAATCAGCCGCAAATATCAGATTACCGTTGCCGAACTGCGTGCTGCCAACAATCTTTCCGAAAACGATGTAATTAAGGTTGGTCAGAAGCTCAAAATCCCAACCGCCGACATAAGCAACGCAGCCGCTTTAGCTACCGACAACAAAGCCACAACTTCAGGCAGCGCAACACTTTCTTCAACAAGAGCAACAAAAGAATACACCGTCGTCAAAGGCGACACCATGTACAGCATTTCCAAAAAAAATGGCATGACCCTTGCCGAGTTTATGGCATTAAATAATTTAGATTCCAATTCCGTAATTAAAGTTGGTCAGAAATTAAAGATATATACAAGTGGTACTACAGCAAATACTGGAACAACCAGCACAGGATCAACAAGCAAATCCGGGGTCCCTGAGCCTGTCGAAGGGCCGGCAACAACCAGCACAACTACAACCGCCCCAGACACCCGTACCTACGGCACAACAGTTACCGCAGACAAAAATACAGTATGGCCAGTTAAAAATCCAACTGTAACTCAAGTAAAGGGTAAGGTAGGCGGCGTACAGCTCAGCGCTCAGGTAAACGAGCCTGTAGTCTGCATCCGCGAAGGAACCGTAATGTACGTTGGCGTATACCGCGGCTTTGGTCAGGTACTCTTCGTTCAATCAAAAACCGGTGTAATTTATACATACACCGGTCTTGGTTCTGTGAGTGTTAAAAAAGGTGATTACGTAGTCTACAACCAGCAGCTCGGAACTGCCGGCATAGACCCAATCTCCGGAAAACCAGGTATTACCTTTATGGTCTTCCAGAATGGACAACCAATTGATCCGGCTAAGGCACCTAGAAATTAACCGCGACTTTTGCGAAGCAATCCACATACCAAATTTCATTGCATTCCCAAATAAATATGCTATAATTAATTCATGAAAACACTAACACTAAAATCACCTATACACAAGTTAAGTAAGGGGGGGGGTAAAAGCCTTCCTCATTCTTTTATCTAGTCTTTTAATTTTTTCTTTTACAGCCTGCGGTAATATTTCAGATTCAAATACGAAGCAAGATGACAACTCTATTGTACCACAAAACCCAGCTGATAATGGTAGTTCAGGTACTGGTGGAGGTTCAGCCGATGATGATTCTACAACTCAAGATCCACCAAAAGTCAATCCTGAAGATGATCAAAATCAAAACGGTACTGATGACGACAATCAGCCAAAAATCCTGACAATTACTTTAGGCGATGAATACGATATTTCCTGTTTGAATAATTATGAAAAAGTAATCCTTGCAGTTCCACAAGATGCCACAAGCATTGATGCCCTTGCACTTGCTTTTATCCATATGGAAATAATCAACTATTATCAATGGCAGGAACCTGACTTTGAAATTGAGGTTGCAGATTATCCTGAATCTGCACAACACTTAGTTGTAGACTATGATGCTATTATTCAGACTCATAATACAAAATATGAAAACGAAACCCCATGGGAAAACAATACAGATGTTCTGAAGGATTTTTATCAAACCTTTAACTATGAAAAACTTAATGAAAAAGCTGTTGGGGAAACCGTGGAAACAGAAATAATTCCGGGTTTGCGTGTTTTATCATTCTTAGAAAGAAGAAGAAATGGTCGTGCATATTCTGTTCAACATGCATTGAAATTTACTGATGATTCTCATGAAAAAGAAGTTAATATGCCTGCACACTATTCTTTAACTGGAACATATAATTGTGGTATTATTGGTAATAATGTAACACTTGAAAATCTTAATGCAGATACACATGTTTCAGGTGAAGTTTTAGGAATGTGGAATTTTTCATCGATATATGATTTGTTTGTAAAGGATATTAGTGGTGCAAATTTACCATATATGCAGAATGTTACTTTTGAGAGAAGTAATACAATAGATTTGGCTGATGGTGTTACTTATGATGCTGATAATTTGTATGGTTATAATATAGATAAGATTATTGAAAAGTATTATACTAATAACAAGGGATCTAAGTTATCCTTGGATTTGCCAAATGGAATAGATTTTGATGCAAGGGCATATTTAAATGGAAATAACATGTATTCTGGTAATACTTATCAAAATAATGCTTATCAATTGGATATTAATGCCGCTTTGGTAATGGGTGCGGAAGATATTAGTTTTAGAAATGTTGAATTGACAGGTACAAAGAAAGCAACGCTTAATAGCCTTGCAGGCTTAACCAATGTTAGAGCTTCTGTTAGTATGAGTGGTATAAGTATAAGTGGTGTTAGTGGTGTTGTGGAATTTATAGATGATGCGCCAAGTAGAATATCTGGATCATCCGGAAGTGCATCTTATATTGTATTTGAAAAAGTTTCAAGTGATATGGTAGTAGTAGATTTAGGTTATGTGGATGCTACTGCGTTGAATCAATCGGCAGCAGATCATTTTAAATCTGAGAGTGGTTCTACTTTTCCAGTAATAAAGTTAGCTAAGAAAGATTCTGTCAATTTTAGTCATGTTCAGGCGTCTCTAGGTGCTGTGAATAATGTAAATAGTTTAGGTGTGACAAAGGAGCAGATAGAACAAGGTGCTGCTGGT
>JAFZYR010000098.1 GCA_017616165.1 Treponema sp. | reverse complement strand
TGCAATAACTCCAGGCAAGGCCGCAGCAAGACCAGCCCCGGCAATAATAACCTGAGCGCCGTCCTTTTCCACCTGCTCAACAGTCTGCTTCAAAAGCGCACCTGCTCTGTGTGCAGAAATAATGTAAGCCTTGTAATCCACACCGAATTCGGCAAGAATATCGGCTGCCTTTTTCATTGTGTCCTTATCCGACTTTGATCCAAAAAAGATTGCTACTTTCATATGGCTAGTATAGTGAAAAATAAGAATATTAACAACGAGGTTTTGCGAGATTTTTCTGGCGGAATTTTTAACATTTTTGTATTTTTTTTATTTTTTTGCTCAAAAAACTTCCTATTTTCTTAAATTTTTTTGTTAACTATATATGAGGAAATTGATTACGTGCATTTTTCATAATTCTGACAAAATGCACGTAACAGAAAATGGCAGCGGTCTTTAGATTACGTGCGTTTTAGGAGAAACCTCAAAAATGCACGTAACATAAAAAGACAGAGGACTGGAGACTACGTGCGTTTTTACTAAAAGCAGCAGAACACACGTAACCACACAAGGCCCTTGAGATTAAGCTACGTGTTTTTTTTGAATTCCCGGGAAAACACACGTAGCCAAATAAGGCTCAGGAATTAGAGCTTACGTGCGTTTCAGCAACTATTTCAAAAACACACGTAAACATCTAAGTTCCCAGAAATGGGCTTACGTGTGTTTTAGGAGAAACCTCAAAAATGCACGTAACATAAAAAGGCAGAGGTCTGGAGGCTACGTGCGTTTTTACTAAAAGCAGCAGAACACACGTAACCACAAAAGCCCCTTGAGATTAAGCTACGTGTTTTTTTTGAATTCCCGGGAAAACACACGTAGTCAAATAAGGCTCAGGGATTAGGGCTTACGTGTGTTTTAGGAGAAACCTCAAAAATGCACGTAACATAAAAAGACAGAGGTCTGGAGGCTACGTGCGTTTCAGCAACTATTTCAAAAACACACGTAAACACCTAAGTTCCCAGAGATGGGGTTACGTGCATTTTGGGAGAAACCTCAAAAATGCACGTAACTGGAAAAGTCTGAGGTCTGGAGGCTACGTGCGTTTTTACTAAAAGCAGCAGAACGCACGTAATCACACAAGGGCCTTGAGATTACGCTACGTGTATTTCAGGAAAAACCACCAAAATACACGTAAACAAAAGGAGAAAATTATGGAATTGTTAGAAAATGCAAAGAAACAACTGCTGTTTTTGACAAGAACCGCACAATCAATTCAGTCACAGCAAAAAGACACACCAAAAGAGAAACTGAGGGTTTCAAAAAGTAACGGGGTTTTTCAATATTATACAATAAAAGATGGAAAACGTTGTTACATCCGCAAAAAGAATCTTAAAACAGTTCAAGCTATTGTCCAAAGAGATTACAACAAAAAGATGACATTATTTCTTAAAGAAAACATCCAGGCCTTAAAGCTTTTTACCAGGCACTATTCCCCGCAAAAATGTGAAAATTACTATAAAAAGCTTTCTGCTGCAAGAAAGCTCCTGATTAAGCCGGCATTCATAGACAATGAAACCTATGCACAACAATGGCAGGCTCAGCAATATAAACCTAACAGCGATTTACCGGAAGGCAACTTCCTTACAACAAAGGGCGAGCGTGTCCGTTCAAAATCAGAAATTATTATTGCAAATATTCTTAATTCAAATGGTATCCCTTACCATTATGAAGTACCGGTCACAATAAACAGCACGCTTACCTTTCACCCCGATTTTTTGTGTCTGAATAAACGGACCCGCCAGGAATTTTACTGGGAACACTGCGGAAAAATGGATGATTCAGAATACTCCGGGAATCTCGTTAAGCGGCTCAACATATATGCACAAAAAAACATTATTCCTGGCAAAAACCTTATTTTATCAATGGAAACGCTGGAGCAGCCCTTGAACGCAAAGGATGTTGAAAGAATTATTGCAGCTTATCTTATTTAACCAGCCAGCGCTCAAACGACTGGCGGGTGGCGTCGTAGAGGTTGTTGTATTGTTTGGTCAGGGAGTAGCCGTAGTTGCACCAGATGTAGTCGGTGAAAAAGTGGTTTACGCCGACGTAGGTACAGTCAAGGTCGGGGCTGAACAGGTATGGGCCGCACATGGCTCCCCAGTCATAGAAAAGCTTGCTGCAGCGCTCGTAGCTCCAGTATTCGTTACTGGAAACTTCGAGGAGGTAATCCTTAAACTTCTGCTTGTATTCAGGGACCTGCAAAAGCTTGTCCATAAGAGGGCGGTCTTCTCCCCTGCCCCATTCCAACGGATTGTGCTCAAAGCCGCCTTCGAAAATGGAATTACCCAGAGAGTTGTCGTAGTCAAAAGGAATAAAGTAAACCTTGCCCGAACCGTTTTTGCCGGTGTCAAAGTACAGGTAGTAATTGTTTTTGTTGCCCCAGTAGTCGTCGTCCATGCCGCACAGAATATTTATGGCGTAGGTCTTAAGGAAAAAGTCCATGTCAAACCACTTTTCGTAAAAGGCCTTTATCTGCTCAATGGCGGCGGTATCATTTTCGTCTGCAGCATCAGGCAGGTTGTTCAGGTCTGTAATAAAACCATTAAGCTCCTTTTTTGCAGAATCAAGCTTGTCCTTATTTGTCTTTAAGTCCAGCCTGTAGCTGTCAAAAACATAGCCTATGCGGCCGTTGCCGTCCTCTTTGTAAACGACATTGTTTCCTTCAACAGTGTCGCCCTCGTAAAAAATCCTTATATCTTCTACTCCGGCCTCTGCAATGGAACCGGCAGTCAGATCACTGTGACCCTTCCACAAATTACCCTTGTTGTTTTTCCAGGCGTTTGCGGCAGCATTATTTTCACTGTCGCGTTCCTTAAGAGACTGCTTGTTTACTTCTTCAAACATTTCGTAAACGCCAAAGTTTACTGTTGTTACGGAATTGTCTTCCAGGTCTTCTATGATATTTAAAAGCAGTCTTGTATGACTTGCACGAGGCGCTGTCCAGATTCCGTTCTTGCGGAACAAATCATAGCAGAAAATCTCGCGGGTGCACGAATTATCCATTCGCTTCAGCGCAATTCCTTTAAGGCAGCCTGCCATTTTCTGCTCGTCGTCATCCCCCAGAAACTCTTCAAAATCTACCTTAAAGTGACTCTGCCTGTAATCATCATTAGGCTTTTCTGCATTGCGGAAATAATCAGGATTCCAGGAATAGCTTTTCTGACCCTGCTCCCTTCCGTTATCAATTCCCTGAGGACAGATGCGGCTTGTATTTCCACGAAGCCTAAAACCCACATTTTGGAGCGTCCAGGCACGGCCGTCCTTTTCATAAACATAGCATTCTGCATGAACACAGTTTTCGTTTTTATAAAAATACCTGTAGTCATCGCAAAGGCGGTTCCATTCACTGCGCTTGATTACAATTGTAGTTTTTCCAAGCGAGGCAGTATTAAAAATAAAATCTAGATTTTCTGTACGGCTAAGTCCATAATCAAGGTTGGACGGCTCGGGCAGCGGCTCTGCCTGACTCCCTGCTTTTGAAGAGCTGCAGGAAACAAAGGCGGCAAGCATAAAACTAACGGCACACGCAGCTATGAGTAAATGTTTTTTCATAGGGAACTTCCTTTTATTTTTGCATGAGCTTAAATACACTGTCTTCCGGATTGTATTCAACACCAACATCATCGGCAGCAACAGGATACTTACCCTTAAGGAAGAAGTTATTTAAAAGCTCAAGATAGTAGCGGACTACATTGTCATTTTCATTCTGTGCGGCAAGAGCCTTAAACTGTTCGGCAGCGCCCTTGTATTCCTTAGCTTCAAAGTCGGCAAAGGCTTTTTCCCAGGCATCTACATACTGCAAAAGCTCAGGACTGGCAGCCTCACGGGTTTCGAGCAGCTCATACAGGCGCAGCGGTGTGTTTACGTTTACTACACGCACGCGGTCAAGACTGCGCACAATAAATTCGTCGCCAAGTAAATCGCGGGTAGCAGCGCTTATAAGAATACCGTTTGTGTGATACTGCTTGTTTACACCCTCCAGACGACTGGCCAGGTTTACGTTGTTGCCCATCATTGTATAGTTCTTCTTATTTTCAGAACCAAAGTAGCCGGCAATCATTTCGCCAGAGTTCATACCAATGCGGGTAAAGATTACCTTTTTGTTGGCAACCATAATCTTAAAGGCATCGTACAAATCCTGCTCCATGTCTGCAGGCTTTTCACCGGCGGCTATCTGTTCAATTTCCTTGTTCATGACAGCTTCAGCTTTTTTCATTTTGATGGCGGCAGCACAGGCACGAACCGCGTGATCTTCCATTTCTACCGGTGCACCAACAAGCGCAACAATTGCATCGCCTTCGTATTTATCTACAGTTCCGTGCTCATCAATAATAATATCTGACATGCGGGTAAGATAAAAATTCAAAAGGCTTCCAAGCTGGGCCGCAGTAAGTAATTCGCTGAACGAAGAAAATTTCTGAATATCTGTAAAGATTGCCGTCATCTGGAAATTCTTTCCGCCAAGAGTAAATGACGACGGATCATTCATAATCTGATTTACAACATCCTTGCTCAAGCACTGGCTGAACGCAGATTTAATAAAGCGCTTCTGCTTTCCTTCTACGGTAAGACTCAAGGCAACACAGATAAGGAACGACAGGAAGAACGAAACTGCCGGAGCAACAAGCACAAGCCAGATTCCCTTTGCAAAAAGCAGGTACGGAACTGCAACAACAAGTACAAGCCCGATAATAAAGCCCGCAGCCATAAAGAAAACCGTGAGTCTTTGTGAATTGCGCAAAGAAGCAAAGGTAACCGCAATACTTCCAAACAAGGCCAGCAGCAAAATCCAGGTATAAGATACAATCTCCGGTGCCTTGCGCATAAAGCTGTCGGTAAGATAATTATCAAGAGTGGTTATGTGAACTCCAACTCCAGGAAAAACCTGACTTACCGGAGTAGAAAAGACATCGTAAAGGCCAGGTGCATAGTAAGCAACAAAAACGTATTTATCTTCAAACTCATCAGGCTCGTAGAAAAACTCGTCTTCATCCTCAGGCTCAGCAAGACCTGCATAAATATCATAGCCGTGAAGAATATCGTAGGCGCTGTAAGGAAAATAATTATTTATAGAGCTCTGGTATCTGAGAAGGACAGAACCATCCTTTAAGCGCGGAGCCTCCTGCAGATTATCCTGCTCTCCCTGCATATAAATTGGTGCAGTTCCAAGGGTCGGATACACCTTACCGCTAGCAGCATCCTCATACTCAAGTCTGCCGCGGCGAATAATATCATCATCATCCTTAAGGCTCACAACTGCACCAAGCGTTGCAACATTAGCTTTAATCTGTTCAATAGGAAACTGAAGGGTCTGTTTTTCGTTGGCGTAATCAACAAGCACATTAAGCGGCTGAATTACAATTCCGCTGTTTTTTTCGGCAAGGGCAAGGGCGTCATCATCGGACTGTCCATAGATTGAAGGCTCTGTATACAGAATATCAAATGCAAGAGAAAAGGCGTTTCCTGCACTAATAAAATCTATCATGTGAGCATATGCTTCACGAGGCCATGGCCAGCCCCAGCCGTAATTTTCCTTTGCCCAGTCTATGCTCTGCTGGTCTACAATAATAAGCGAAATATCATCGCAGGGAGTGATATATTTGGACGCAAAAACCATGCGGCGGTCGTAGGTTTTATTTTCAAAAAATGAGAACAGCCCCGAAATATACAGGGCTACTGTTGCAGCAAAGCATATTGCCGCAACAATAATTGAGCGCACCCAGATTTTTGCGTTTTTATTTTTCATTTTAGTTTATTTCAAAAATCTTGTAATCTTCGTATTCTGCCTCAAAGCGTTCTGTACGAAGCTGCTTTCCGGTAGTAGAAATAGCCTTGTTCTTTTGCATTTTAGAAAGCTCTTTTTCTACCTTTTTGATTCTGTCCTTTGGAGACGGATGAGTAGCACCCCAGCCTGAATTGCTGGAAGAATCATCTATCTGGGCAAGCATATCAAGCATGGCATAAGGATCATAGCCGGACTTGCTCATAAGGTAGAGGGCATTTTTATCTGCATCGTATTCCTGTTCCTTTGAGAAACCGGTATTTACAAGAGTTTTTACAACCTCGTTAGAAGCATTACTGATTGTATCAACAGCTTCAAAAACCTTTTCCATTTCCTTGTCGTTAAGCTTAATTCCATACAGCTTGCCCTTTGCATTTGCAGAAGCAAGACTTGTTACAAGACCTGCCTTTGCAGTATCAGAAACGGCGGCACGTGTACGGCTTGCCTTAATGGCGCTAACGCTGTGTCCAAGCTGAATATGCGAAATTTCGTGGGCAAGAACAGCAGCAAGGGCATCTTCGGATTCTGTACAATCGATGAGTCCGCGGCTTACAAAAATATGTCCGCCCGGAGTTGCCATGGCATTTATCTCGTCTGTATCCAGAATTACAACATAGTAGCCCTTGTACAGGTACGGAATGTCGGAATTCATAACCAGGGTTTCGCAGATTTTATTAAGATAGCTGGTCATCTTGTAGCTTCCGTGGTCTATAGGATAGGTGGCAGTAATGGAAGCGGCAACTGAACGACCAATGTAATATTCTTCTTCAGGGGTGATTTCTTCGGCAGCCTTTTCGATTGACTGAACACTGTTCATGATTGAACCGAATACTGCAGATTCTGTACTGCTTGGTCCGTAGAAATCCTCGTCAAAAGGACCTGGAAGAGAAGCACAGGAAGTAAAGGCACTAAGAATTAAAGCTGCAGCGGCAGCACAGATAATTGATATTCGCAAGCGTTTCATTATTCTGCACCTCCGTCATTAAGCTGGCCTTCCTGGGCAAAGATAACAGCATCCTCGGTTGCAGCACCAAGGGTTTCTATGTAATCTACAACCTCAAAGTTTACTTCAAACTGTTCTGCATAAACAGCTTCGATTGTAGAATTAAAGCCCTTTCCGGCGAGAGCAATTTCGTCGGCATCGGCAGAAGCGGCATTGTTTTTATCCTTGATTTTCTTCGAGGTAAGCGCAGAATTAGGAAGCCACCCTTCTACAGAAGTATCATCTGCAAGCTGAACATAGCTCCACGACTCTTCGGTTTTGAGTACATTTACGGCAGAAGCATATTCGGCAGTACCAACCTTTTTGGAAGAAGAAGCAGGCTTAGCCTTAAGCTGTGCAGATTCCAATCGGACATACATTGTCTTAGTCTTGGAAGCAGCAAAAACAGGACACACAAGACTAAGGGCCATTGCTAAAATCATTAGTTTTTTTACGAATACTTTCATAGTACTATTATAACATATAATCTTTTAATTTGGTAACATTTTTTACTATGCCGGTTACCACTGTAAGCAGTAAAATGTAATGTCGCCAAAATAAAAGAAAAGGTTTCTTTGAACTGTTATAATTTTGTTACCACACAAAAAACAATAACGGAGGAAAGAAACCTATGGCTACAATAACAGAAAAACAAAAAAAGTTCACTC
>JAFZYR010000045.1 GCA_017616165.1 Treponema sp. | reverse complement strand
TTCACGTAATTATTATAACAAGCATCAAACACTTGAAAAACCCCCGTTTTTTTGTTATATTTTGTCTACTCACGCCGGAGTGGTGGAATGGTAGACACGACAGACTCAAAATCTGTTGCGAGCAATCGTGTAAGAGTTCAAGTCTCTTCTCCGGTATATCAAGCTCCCTGTATGGGGAGCTTTTTTGTTTTAACCACGCGTTAATGGCTCGACTTGAACTCGGGTCGCTCGATAAATCTCGCTCCGTGCCGAATATCGATAATCCTAAACAGACCGCTCCCGCGCTCTGTTTTTAACGGATTTTCGATTGTCGGCAAGTTCAAGTCTCCACTCCGGTAATCTTCTATTTGTTCAATTCTCTTCTCCGGTATGTTTATAATTCCAGCACCATATTCGCACACAGCTTGTGGAGGTCTATGGATTCGGACATGTGCTCGGGGAGGATGACTTTTTCGGCGGCGAGGTCGGCGATGGTGCGGGCTACTTTTATGCAGCTGCTTACGGCGCGAGGGGAAAAGCTGAATCTTATGATGGCTTTGTCCAGGACGTCCTGAACCTCGCGGCTTATGGTGCAGTGTTCAAGAACCTCCTGAGGGGCGAGCTTTGCATTTTTAATTCCCTGCCGTTTTCGCTGTGCAGTTATTGCCCTGGCAACACCTTCCCTTATTTCTGCAGTCGAACGCAGGCTGGTTCTGTCCTGGGTTTCGCCGTTTTCGTCGGTGTTATTTTCTACAAATACGCGGATGTCTATACGGTCCAGCAGCGGCGCAGAAAACTTTTTCCAGTACAGGTCAATGGACTTGCTCGAACAAAGGCAGATTTTTGTTTTGCTGCCATAGTTTCCGCAGGGGCAGGGATTGCAGGCCATGAGCAGCTGGAAATTTGCAGGATAATTTGTAGAACGACCTGCGCGGCTCAAGGAAACACTTCCGTTTTCTAAAGGAACCCGCAGCATCTGTAAAACCGACGACCTGAACTCCGCCGCTTCATCCAAAAACAAAACCCCGTTGTGTGCTAAAGAAATTTCTCCCGGCCTGCAGTTTGGACCACCGCCACAAATACCTTCTATGCTTGCCGTCTGGTGAGGCACCCGGAAAGGAGGAATCCGGATTAAAGGCTGTGTAGGCTTAATCAGTCCCGCGAGCGACCAGATTCTTGTAACCGACTGTGCTTCTTCAACCGTAAGCACCGGATTAATTGCCGGAAACTTCTGGATTGCCATAGTCTTACCACAGCCGGGTGCACCAACCGCCATAAGGTTATGTCCACCCGCCGCTGCAATCTGTAATGCACGAATCAACTGCTGCTGACCCCTGAGCTCTGCATATTCATAACCGGGAGAAATTACTGGAAAATAAACACCGTCTACTTCTTCGCAGCCTGGAGGGACAGCGTTTTCTTTAGAAGCACCACATCGCGATTCAAAAAAGCTTGTATCACTCAAGGCCCTAAAGGCATCCTCAAGATTCCTGGCCCCGCAGACAATGGCACCGTTAACTTCCCGGGCTTCATCGGTATTCTGGACCGGAACAATACAGCGCAAAATACCACACGAGACCGCCGTTGCAACAGCAGCATGAACACCCTTTACTCCACGCAGCTGTCCCGAAAGCTCCAGTTCACCCATCACAAGAATTGGTTCCGTAATAAAGCTCGTTACACCTGCATTCAGTGCCCCCGCCGCAAGAACCCCAAGTGCTATCGGTAAATCAAAGCCTGCACCTTCCTTACGCAAATCTGCCGGAGACAAGCTTATAAGCACCCGCTCCAGAGGAAACTGAAAGCCCGAATTCCTTATGGCCGCCTGCATCCTTTCGCGCGATTCCTTTACCGCACTGTCCGCAAGCCCAACAATATCGATTGCAGGAATTCCCCTTCGCAAATCGACCTCGACCGTTACCAATGCTCCTTCATACCCGAAAGGCGAAAACGAATAAATCTTCATAAAAAGTCCTCTTGTAAATTAAAAATTTTCCATAGTTAATATGGAAAAAAAACGGGACTTCTTACAAAAATTTGCGAAAAAAAATGAATTTTTTTTAAAAAAAGTTAAGAATTTGTGAAATTCGGGCGGTCCCCTCACTTCGTTCGGGTCGGGTGTTCCACACTTCGCTACCGCTCACCGTCCTCGCTGCGCTGTGGTCGGCTGCTACGCAGGTGTTCCATACCCTACCGCACCCATCCTTTAAAAGCCCTCTACAAAATAATATCCTTAATTTTTTCCCAAAGCTCATCTTCAATTTTGCGTCCGCCGCAGGTATAGCCAAGCTTTCGGTCGGCACGGATTTTTTCACCGTGAAAATCACTGCCTGCAGTAACAAAATAACCGATTTTTTGCGCCAGCTCTTCAAGTCTAAGGCATTCTGTAACCCTTGCTCCCGGATGAAAGGCCTCCAGTCCCATTACACCGCGTTCATAAAAATCCTGCAGGGCATCGGGAAGCTTTCCCCACGAAAGATAAAGCGACATAGGATGTGCAATTACCGGAACACCACCGCTTTCCTTGATTGCAACAATGGCTTCATCCAGATTAGACCCCACACGCTGAACATACCAGGGGCGCCCCTTTGCAAGAAACCTGTCAAAGGCCTGCTGACGTGTCTTTACAACCTTCTTTTTTACAAGCTCTGCCGCAAAATGAGGACGTCCAAGCACCGTATCGGGAAAATCGGCCTGCATCTCTTCCAGCGTTATATCAACTCCGCCCTCGCGCATTTTTTCTATTATCTGAACATTACGAAGCTCGCGGTTTTTTACAAGTGTTTCCAAAAGTGTGGTTAAAGAAGGGGAAATCTGCTTAAAACCCAGCCCCAAAAGGTGAAATTCGCCGGTTGGAAAGCTTATATTAAGCTCTGTGCCTGGTACAAAGGTAATTCCAAGCTTTTTTGCAGCCTGTTTTCCTTCTTCAATTCCTGCAACTGTATCGTGGTCTGTTATGGCAATTACGCCGATATTCTTAGTAGAAGCTTTTTCTATTATCTGTGAAGGGGTATATTGTCCGTCCGAAGCTGTCGTATGAACATGTAAATCAATCATAAAAATAGAATAGCATATTTTTTAAAGTTGTGATATAATGTAAGATAATCTGCATAGTAGGAGAATAAAAAGATTATGCCTAAAGCGATGCAATATACAAAAGGTTCTGTAATCTATTTTGAAGGCGATCATGATGACCGTGTTTTCATCATGCAGGCTGGTGCTGTTGTTCTTCAGAGTACTGATATCGAAACCGGAGAGCCTGTTATTGAGCAGGTAAAAAGCGGTGAATTCTTTGGTGTAAAATCAGCATTCGGTCACTTTGGGCGTGAAGAAACGGCTACTGCTCTTGTTCCTACTGTTGCAGTCGCTCTTACTGTTCAGGAATTTGAAGTTCTGTTCAGCAACAACAAGCAGCTCATTATGAAGATGCTCCGTGTATTCTCCAACCAGCTGCGTCAGATTCACAGAAAAACAGAATCCATTTTGAATAACGTTGCCGCAGATCAGCAGTCGGGAATGCTTTCGGTTGCAAAGAGCTTTTATGATGATGAAAAATATCGTTCTGCTGCAGATGTTTATCTTAAGTTTTTGACACGTTATCCGCAGTATCCAAGAAAAGAAGAAATTGCAAAGCTTTATCAGGATTGTAAGGTCCGCTATGAGCGCATGGAAGCACAGAGTCGCCGCAGTCTTTTAGATACACCTACTGCCGAAGATGAAGGTTCATTAAAGATCTTCTCACTTCCTGCATTTGAACGCTTTGCCAAGGAATATGAAGCCGGTCAGGTTATCATTGCCGAATATGAACCGGGAGATTCCTTCTATCTTATTCAGAGCGGACGCGTTCAGCTTGTTAAGTGTGTAAACGGAACCTCTAAAAACCTTGATATCTTAAAGCCTGGCGAATTCTTTGGAGAAATGGCCATCCTTGATAAGTCACCTCGTTCTGCAACCTGTATGGCTGCCGGTCACGTAAAGTGTCTTGAATTCAATAAAGAAAACTTTGAGCTTTTGATTACAGGAAACCCTCAGACAGCCCTGGTTCTTCTTAAGCTGTTCTGTAAGCGTATTTACGATCAGAAGCGCCGATTCCGCATTCTTTGTATTAAGGATCTGCAGGCTCGTCTTGCCGACGTATTCCTTATGCTTGACGAAATGAACCCGGTTAATAATCCTATGGAAAAGACCCGCCGCTTTAATGTTACACTTTCTGACATTGCACATTGGTCAGGCCTTTCACAGGAAGTTACCCGCGACGAAATAAACAAGCTTGTTGAAAAGCGCAAGATCGAAGTTTTCGAAACCTACATTGTTGTAAGCAACATCGTAGATATGCGCCGCATGTACGAAACAAGATCCGGCAACTCAAACCGCTAAAACAAATTTAAAAAAAAATATTTTATTCGCCGATTTAGCTCACCTGGTAGAGCAGCGCATTCGTAATGCGGAGGTACCCAGTTCAAGTCTGGGAATCGGCTCTATCTTTATATGATTAGATTTACCTGGGATGATACCCCTGAACAATATGACGATGCTTCTCTTGTAGAACAACTTTACTTTAAGCCGGAACTGACGCAAGAGTTGGTTCTAAAGTCTAATCTTTTTATTGCCGCTGACAACTATCCAGTCCTGCAAAAGCTTGCACCACAGCTTAAAGAAAAAATCGACATAATTTATATAGACCCTCCCTACAACACCGGCAACAGCTTTGCCTATAAGGACAGCTTTGCGCGCGATGAGTGGCTCAGCTTTATGGCACGCCGTCTGCGTCTTGCCCGCGAGCTGCTTGCACAGACCGGCTGCATTTTTATAGCAATAGATCAGTCAGAGCTTCATTACTTAAAGCTTTTGTGCGATCAGCTTTTTGGAGAAAACAATTATGTAAACGATTTTATGTGGCTTCACGGCAAGGGTAAAAAAGACACCTGGAGCCGCACGCTGCAGCAGCATACCTTGTGCTATGCAAAGGACAAGCGCCGACTTGCCGCATTTACAGAAACAGCCGGCACCGCCTGGGCAAAAACAAACGCAGACAACGACCCTCGCGGCAACTGGTTCAGCGGTAGCATTTCCTTTAGCGAAAAGCGCAGTAACCCTAAGCACAAAAACTATTTTACAATAAAGTCGCCTTCGGGAGTGGAGTGGACCCGCCAGTGGCAGCGGACAAGACAGGAAATGGACGCGCTCCTTGCAGACAACCGCATTTACTTTGGTCCCGCACCGGACTACAAGGGAGTTCCCCGCATAAAAATCTTCAACGAAGATACCCAGGAAATAATTCCGCGCAACATAATAGACTGCGTAGACTCCACCCGCCACGCACAGGCGCACCTGGACGAGCTGCTTGGTCACAAGGGGCTGTTTGAAAACCCCAAGCCGGTGGAATTAATCAGTCATTTAATAGAAATAACCGGCATGAGCAAGGACGCACTGATAATGGACTTTTTTGCCGGCAGCGGCACCACCTTCGAAGCCGTATGCCAGTTAAACAAAAAGGATGGCGGCACAAGGCACACCATCCTAATTCAAAAAACCGAACCCTTGCAGAAGCCCGGTCCGTTCCAAACAATTGCAGATCTATGCTGGACACGCATCCAAAAGAACGCGGCCCGGTATAATCAGACCTGCACCCGTTTTACGATGCCATAATCTGAATCTTTTTAGGTGCAGCTATGGCTTTTTTCTTCATGTTGATAGACAAAATGCCGTTCTTGAAGTTGGCGCTAATGCTTTCTTCATCAACATCAGAAGGAAGTGCAAATCTTCGTGAGAACTCGCTGTAGCGGCGCTCCTTAAGAATGTACTTTGTCTTTTTCTTGTCCTTCTTATCTTCTTTAGACTCTTTCTCTTCGGTAACCTTAGAAGAAATTGTCAGATTGTCATGGTCAAGCTCGATGTTTACGTCGTTTTCAGTTCTACCAGGCAATTCCATTTCCAAAGTGTAGGCACCTTCGTCCTCAGTAACATCAACACGAGGGGCACTTACACCCGCACGATACATAACACTTGGAGTGCTATCCAACACATCATTAAAAAGTGAATCAATTAAACTAAGTTCGTTCATAATTTTGCCTCCTGAACTATCATTTGTTTCACTACATATATAGCAAGTTTCGTGCCAAGTTGCATAAAAATATTTGGTTTTAAAAAAAAACTGAAAAATCAGCTCAGCCCGCAGGTTCTATGCGTTTCTCACGGGAGTGTAAGGCTTTTTTTTCTGTTTGTTTGCATTGCGGTGGACTAAAGGGCTACAACCCCGGCTCCGGTGCAATCGAAAATGAATCTTTTTTGCGCAGTTGTTTCTTTTTGCAACAGGTTAGGTGGGTAAAAATGACACATAAGTGAGAATCAAACTGCGATTAATCGCCAAAAACCATTTTTTCGCTTATTGTGCCGGCGTTTTCATCAATGGAAATGACTGTCCAGCTGTTGGTTTGGGTGATTCCCGGTGCAGTCAGCTCCAGGAAGGAATTGAAATAGTTTTTATATGGCTCATGAATGTGGCCGTTCAGAACAAGCTTTACGTTGCTGTTTGAATAAAGGGTCAAGAGGAGGTCTGCCTCGTAATTGTTCTGCATAGAAAAATAGCCCATGGAGTTGAGCGGGTTACTGTAGGCTGGAATATGGGTGAGGATAATTTTTGGCGACGGATCATTCTGGAACATTTTTTTGATTGTTTCGTATTGCTTTCGGCCAAGGGTTCCGGAGGCGGTGTCCAGACAATACCAGCTGAATTGTTTTGTTTTAAAGTGATAAAAGGATTTGTACGGAAAAATCAATTTTTTATAATCTTCCCAGCCGTTATTGAATAAATCGTGATTTCCAAGAACATTGTAAACTTTTCCACTTCCAAGCAGGGCTTCTACCTTTGCAACAAATTCATTGTAGGCCTTAAACTCTTCCTCCTGGCCGTGCTCTGCAATATCGCCAAGACAGATGCAGAAGGCGGGGGCTGTTCCGTTTGCTTTTGCTTCTTGCAGCCAGTCAAGAAAAGCCTGCTCGTGCCGCTGTTTAACTGTTTTATTTCCAAAATGAATATCACTGAAAACTGCAACAGAATAAGCTTCTAAAGTGGCATCAGGCGATTCGGAAGCCGTAAGATTATAACAGGTTTTTGTTCTTTCATTGGTGTCGCCGGCCCTGAAAAAAGCATGCTCAAGGTCATATTGGCAGGAGGTAAAAAGAATACAGATCAGACATAATATAACAGTTACCATTTGTATCTTGCCCCCAGTCTTATATCAGAATCTGCATAATGAGCCGAAAGCGTAAAGAAATCAATATATCTTACGGCAAGCTCAAAGCACAGATCAAATTTTTCATCAAGCTCATATTCTGCTCCAAAAATAAAGGATGGAGCGCAAAAAATCATATACCTGAATTGTTCAATGGAGGCACATTCAATATATATCTTAAAATTTTCTGGAAGTGTAAATGTGTTTTTTATGGAAACGGCAATTGACGCATTTATAAGCGGATGCCCGCTGCCCGACAAAACAAAAAGCCTGCGGAGCTTAAAAAGAAAATCAACATTCAGGTCCAGTGTGTAAAAGGAAACGGGCTTGTATTCCAGATTAAAATACGGCAGAAAGTTATTTGTTAAGCTTATGTCATGCAGCCAGTTCAGATTGTATACGACTCCGGTTGCTATTGAGATAATATCATGCTTAAAGAATTTGTAGGAACCGTCCAGGGTAAGCTGGGTATCGCCATTTTGAAGAAAAAGGCCGGCCGAAGCTGCAAAACGCCTTCCCCAGATATTGTATACTCCCGAAAAAGCAAATACCGAAGGTTCAAAATCCTGTAGTGTATTAAACCGTGCAAAGACCTGGGCATTCTGCTGGTATTTTATAGGAAGCATGGAATCTTCTTGTGGAATTGGCTGCGCAATGACCGGACTTATGAAAAGAAAAACTAATGTGAGTAAAAAAATTGTCCGTTTCATATTATTTGAATAAAGTCTTAATGACCTTCTTTATATCCTCAGTTTTTACAGCGCCTTCTTCTGCTTCCGGGGCAAACACATTTGTGAACCCAAGGTTTTGTGCTGCCTTAATGCGCTGCTTTGATTTTCGTACAGGCCTTATTTCGCCGGCAAGTGTGAGTTCGCCAAAAACAGCTGTGTCCGGCTTGAGGGCAATATCTGTACGGGCAGAGTATAGGGCACAGGCAAGTGCTGCGTCAATAGAGCTTTCTGTAAGCCTTACGCCGCCGCCTACGTTTACATAAATGTCCTGGTCGCTGAACTTTAAGCCACAGCGCTTTTCTATAACGGCGGCAACTCTGGCAACACGGCCTGAATCAATTTTTTCACTGTAAACACGGCTTACGCTGGCCTTGGCAGGAACGGTCAATGCCTGAATCTCTACCAGGAACACGCGGGTACCTTCAAAAACCGGAGTACAGGCAACACCTGCCGGCTGGGTGGCACCGCGCTTTGTAATAAACAGCGAGGTCGGATCCTGTACGGGCACCAGACCTTTTTCCGTCATTGTAAAAATGCCAAGCTCATCCACAGAACCAAAGCGGTTTTTCTGTGCGTGCAAAAAGCGTATATCATCTGTGTTTCGTTCAAAGGAAATTACTGTGTCTACCATGTGCTCAAGCGACTTAGGCCCTGCAATAGTTCCTTCTTTTGTAACGTGCGCAGTCATAATAAGAACAGAGTCGCGCTCCTTTACCCAGGCTACAAGCTCGTTGGCACAATATTTAAGCTGGTTTACAGTACCCGGAATGAGCCCGGCTTCTGCAGAATAAATTGTCTGAATGGAATCAATAATCACAAGCAGGGGATTTATGGCATCTAAAGCATCCAGCGCATCTTCAAGCCGCGAGGTACACAAAATCTGAATGCCGCTGCAATCAAGCTCAAGGCGGTCTGCTCTGTCTTTAATCTGGGCGGCAGACTCTTCTCCGCTTACATATAGCACCTTTGCTCCGGGAGTTCCTGCTTTTGCAAAAAGCTTGGCTGCACTTGCCGCAGTCTGAAGCAGCAGGGTAGACTTACCAATTCCCGGTTCACCGCCAAGCAGAATTGCAGAACGCTTTGTTGCGCCGCCTCCAAGCACACGGTCAAATTCTTCAAGGCCTGTAGAAAAGCGCACGGCTTCCATTGCCTTTACGTTTGCAAGCTCTACCGGCTTTTGCTTAACGGCTTCTTCTGTACCGCGTCCGCCCGGAGTAATATTATTTTTATCAATAATGATTTCTTCTAAGGAATTCCATTCCCCGCACTCCGGACATCGTCCAAGCCACTTTGGCTGACTGTATCCGCAGTTAGAGCATTTATACATTATTGCGCCGTTCTTTTTAGCCATGGCTTTATAATAATACAAAACTGCGGAAAGTAAAAGTTTTTTGCTATAAAAATGTAATTTGGTGTTATATTTAATATGGAGGTACAAAATGAAAATTGCATTTTTTGACACACATTCTTACGACAAAAAATCGTTTGTGGAGGCTAACAAGGCCTTTGATTATGAAATAGATTTCCGCGACTACAAGCTCAACGAAAATACAGCACTTACTGCCCAGGGGTATGATGTGGTTTGTGTTTTTGTAAATGATGTTGTAAATGCCGAGGTTATAAAAACTCTTGCAGAATGCGGAGTAAAGCTTATTGCCCTGCGTTGTGCGGGCTTTAATAATGTAGACTTAAAGGCTGCCGCTGCCGCCGGTATAAAGGTTGTGCGTGTTCCGGCTTATTCACCTTATGCAGTTGCCGAGCATGGTGTTGCACTTTTGATGTCGCTTACCCGTCATATTCCTCAGGCATACCTTAGAACTAAAACTGCCAACTTTAATATAGAAGGTCTTACCGGCCGCGACCTGTACGGACTTACTGCAGGTATTCTTGGTACCGGAAAAATCGGCCGCATTATGGCAGACATCCTCATGGGCTTTGGAATGAAAATCATTGCCTACGATCCTTTCCCTAACGAGCAGTGGGCAAAAGAAAAAAATATTGAGTATGTTGGACTCGACGAAATCTTCCAGCGCAGTGATGTTTTGAGTCTGCACTGTCCGCTTACCGAAGAAACAAAGCACGTGGTAAATCATGACCGCATGAAGATGATGAAGCACGATGCTGTAATCATCAATACAGGACGAGGAGCACTTATAGATTCCAAGGCGCTGGTTCATGCACTCAAGCACGGACACATCGGCGGCATTGGTATGGATGTTTACGAAGAAGAGAGCAAGTACTTCTTTAGCGACTGGTCTACAGACATTATGACCGATGATACTCTGGCACGTCTTTTGACCTTCCCTAATGTTATCATTACGGGGCACCAGGCCTTCCTTACAACCAACGCACTCAAAAATCTTGCAGAGACAACGCTGGAAAATGTAAAGGCATTTGGGGCAGGTGCAGAGCTTGTAAATGAGGTAAAATAGGTATTTTTGAGGGTTTTGACTACATATTTATGTAAATTTATATGAAAATTTTACTTGCATTTAAAATAAACTTGTGCTATATTTTAGTTAGCTTGTAAATAAGCTGATAAACTCTCTCCGATGTCCTGTTTACAGGACGGCAGGATTCTCTCGGTTTTACCTTGGGGATCCTGTTTTTTTTAACCCGCCGAAACGAATAAAGCAAAATATATCTTCAAAAAAATTTGTGTTTTTTACCCCTTTTCATACCGATAATAAAAGAGTAGTATTTTAAATACTCGCATTTTATGGAAAAGGAAAGGAAAAATGTCTTCTGGCCAGAAGGCAGCGTTTAGTTTTCTAACCGCCCTTGTTCTCTTTGCGGGATTTGTTTTTTTTGCGCATACCGGTTTAATGGCGCAGATTGAAACAAAATTCTATGCCCAGGCAAAAATCGGAGAGAAAAACGGGCAGCTCGAAAAACTTGCTCAAAGCTGCAATTCCTACATTTCCAATATTCTCACCAAGATTCAGACCGGTGATGACGCATATTTAAAGTCATCTGCGGTAAGAACCTATGCACATCAGACTCCGTCCGAAAAGGATGCAACAGACCGTAAAAATCTTACTGCACGCCTTTTTGATGATTTGAGCTCTTATGGCTTTGAAGGCATGCGTCTTATAGAAAAGAACGGACGTACACTTCATTACAGCTCCTATGAATCTGATGTCCTTAAGCGGGTAAGCCTTAGTACTACCTACAAGCTTTACAGTGATGTTGTAAAGGATTCTGGCGAGCTGGACGGCGAAAGCCTTCTGGTAGATCCTGATAATCCTAAGACAAGATTTTTGCTGGACAGGACAAATAACCGCATTGTAATTTCATTCCCGTTCTTTATTACCGACAACACTTATTTTGCAACGCTTGTATGTTATTTTGGTATTCACGATTTTGAACAGAGTCTTTTGAATCAGGAAATCATCCGCGCAGGAGACAGTCTTATTCCTGTAACTGCCGACAGCTCTTATGACGGCGGCTTTGTATTAAATCTTCCTGTAGATTCACGCTCTGAATTTTATGCACCTGTAATTGCTGCCTGGAAAAAATCAGGAGCTGCTGCTTCAAACACCTCCGGAAGTCTTGAACGCATCTTGGAAAAGAGCGACGGTTCTTACTGGCTTTTGATGACCAGTCCTTCAAGCGGAGAATTTAAAGTTTCGGCAGTTTATTCAAGCGCACTTTTTGAACTTCCTCGCGAGATGGAATATCTTATTTACATCTGCGTGTTCATGACACTGCTGCTTGTAACCTCGCTGCTTTTTAATATTAAGCGCGACTATCTTACAATAATCAAAACAAGAATTAAAAAGGTTCAGTTTGGAATTATAAACGAGTACCTTGAAAATAAAGAAAAGATTGAATGGTCACAGATTGCACGCCAGCTTGAAAACCGCAAGGCAGAGCTTTCGGAAGAAATCAAGAAGGCTGTTGGCGGAAAGTCCAATAAGTACTCTAAGCAGGTTGACGCTTATCTTGATTCCAGCTGGGAAGACATAATTGGTATTCTTAAAGCACAGAACAGTGCAGATTCTGGTCGCATCGGTGGCGCCACAATTGATGAGATTCGCCGTGTAATTGAAGATGTACTGCGTAATTCACGTCTGAATGTAAATGTTGCGGGTGTTGCTGCGGCTCCTGCAGTTCAGACTGTTGAAGAAGTAGAACCGATTGAAGAAGTTGAAGAAGTAGAGGAAGTAGAGGCACTTGAGGATGCAGAGCCTGTAGAAGAAATAGAGGAAGTAGAAGAGGTAGAAGCACTTGAAGATGCTGAGCCTGTTGAAGAGATTGAAGAAGTTGAAGAAATAGAAGAGGTCGAAGAGGCTGAGCCGGTAGAGGAAATTGAAGAAGTAGAAGAGATAGAAGAGGTTGAAGAAGCCGAACCGGTTGAAGAAATCGAAGAAGTAGAAGAAGTCGAAGAAGCAGAAGAAGTCGAAGAAATTGAGGAAGCCGAGCCTGTAGAAGAAATACAAGAAGTAGAAGAGGTTGAAGAAGCAGAAGAAATTGAAGAGCTTCAGTCTGTAGAAGATTATATGACACAGACCGCCGTAACACCTGCTTCGCATTTTGTTGTAACAATAGAAGATCCTGACTTTTACGAAGACCTTAAGATCGGCGACCTGCTCTTTAAGGAATCGGATGATGATGGATCAGAAGCACAGCTGGAGTTTGTTGCCGAAGCACCTCATTTTGCTTTGCAGGAGGACACTCCAGTTCCGGAGCCTTTAGAAGAAATAGAAGATGTAGAAGAGCTTCCTCAGGAGCCATATTTTGCAATGACCCGCTTTGGTCAGAACGAACAGCCTGTAGTTGAGCTTCGCGGAGAAGGCGACACAATTGTAGAACGCGACGGAGTTTATTCTATTGCCGACAATCTTTCTTATACCAAGGTTTTTCTTAACAAGGAATTTAAAACACTTGTAGATTCTGTGCTCCAGAACTAAAACAGAACTGGAAAAATCCCAACATTATTTTGCGTAAAATCTTAACAGCGGCTGGGCTGGAATATCTTCCATTATGCTTATAAAGTCCTGGCGTGTTGCAGTCTGTATATAATTATATTCTTCAAGGTAAAGCTCACAATTTTGTTCATAAGAAAAGTTTTCCAGACCCTTTTGCAATAGCTGTGCAGTGCCGGTGTTTGTAAGGGTTTGAGTCATAAGCTGTGTTGTCCAGGTGTCTTTTATTTCCTGAATAGTCTGGATGGCCTGGGCAGAATTCAAAAGCTCATTCAATTGCGAAACTGCACGGCTAAAGCAGGCATCGGCTTCCTTCTGGTTTGCAACATTTATTATTGTAAAGATAGCAGCGTCGGCATTTGTGTAGGCTTCGTTGGCCTGTGCTACTGCGGTTTCCAGCTTGGTGTTGGAATCTATCTGCTGCTGAACAAGCTTTTCAAGATATTTTAACGTAGCCTGGGTAAGGGCATTTTCTTTTGTTCCGGCCTGCGGCAGCTTGAACACATACATTACAGGATCCAGAAACTCCTTTGTAGGCACAAGCTTAGAAGGCATTGGGCCGGCCTTTTCGGCAGGAATGTCTGTAAGGAAGGTGTGTGTAAGCTTTACAGTTTTTTTAGTGTTTGCCTTGAGCTTGCTCTGTACGGTCAGCAGATTCTGCTTTGTGTTTGTAGGAGTAAGAATACCCATGGTCTGGTCCAGAATTTCCTGGGCATTCTGCGGAACAAGGCCTGTCAAAATTATGCTGTAGCGGCTTGCATCCAGCAGCTGAGGGTAGGCCTGCAGAATTTTCTGATAGGTAGTTTTGGTAAGTATTTCTTCCTTTGCATCAAAGATTTTTACGTAATCACTTTTTTTGTAAAGCTCTTCCATAACGGCAAAAAGCATCTGACGGGTTACGCTGCCGTTTTCCAGACGCTTTTTGTACTGGCAGTTGGAAACCGCACGGTCTGCCTGGGAAGGAAGAATTTCTCCATAAATAATTGCATCCGAAATTGCCTGACAGCAAGAAGCAAAATCATAAGGCGCACATTCAATGGTAATTGTTCCGGTTTTGATCTTACATTCATAATCAATTACGGGGCTTCCAAGAATTACTGCCTGCTGCTGCTTTTTTACAATTTCCTTTTGAATGTTTGAAGCAAGAAGACTAAGCATTACTTCTTCAAAGCCGTTGTCATCTGCCGTATTGAGCTTGCCGCCTCGTATAGAAAGAAGGATGGTTATATCAGAGGAATTATTGTTTGCCTTTGTAATTACCGGAATCTTGTTGCCTAAGCTCTGCTTTTGAATGAGCGCAAGGTTCTGACTGTAAAAGTCTGCAGAATAGTAATCCGGGTTCTGGTCTGCTTCCTGCTTTTGAAAGTCAAGCTCGTCCTGTTCAGCTGTAAGCTCGGCATCCTGGTAGTTTTTGAAAATACTCTGATTATACCAGGCGGCATTCTGAGCATTTATTTCTTCAAAGCCGGCGGCAGTATATTTAGCCTTGTTCTTTTTGTAGTCACTGGAATTTATTATAACAAAAATAAAAGGTTCTTCGCTCTGCAGCTTGGAAATTAAAAGCTCATGTTCAAGCTGTTCAATTTTATTACTGCGCGAAAAAAGATTTAGGGCTGTTACAGAAGCGGTATCCAGAACCTCTTCCATAAATGAATCATAGGGCTGCATTGCCCAGTAGGCGCACAGATTTGACATAAAATCTGTAGAAGAAGAATTGATGAGCGAAAGATTATTTATGCATACCTGCTGTGCTACGTAAAATTCCATAAAATTGGACTGCTCAATTCCGCTAAGGACATTGTTAATAAAAAGCTGTGCCTGATCCAGCGAGGTAACAGAAGCTGCATTTTTACCCTCGGGCTTTTGCAAAAGACTTTGAATAATCAGGCGGGAGCTGTCCTTTTTGTGAGCACTGGCGGCATTTATATATTCGTTTCCAGGAATATTGAGAACAGGTTCATTTACAAGATTGTATTTAAAAAAGGAATTGTCGTTGTTGAGCATTGTTGCGGCAAGCTCGCTTTCTTCCATGTTCAGAACAGTGTATTGCATTACAATCTGAGTCATATCCTGTGAAAACTCTGAGCTGTGCAGAACAAATTTTCTTTTTTGGTTTACTGCTTGAGACTTTTTGCTTACCGGTGTTGAATAAGAAGAATAATACTGGCCGAAGGTCTGTTCAATAAGCTTTTTTACGGTCTGCTCGTTTATGTTTCCGCTTATAAAAAGGGCGCTGTTTTGCGGAGTGTACCAGCGTTCGCCTATTGTTGTAAGCAGCTTGCGTGCCTGTGCAAGAGTTGTTTTATTAAAAAGGGCAGGATAAACTCCCGAGTCGTGCTTCCAAGGGGAGGCAGAAAAAACTCTGGAATCTATGGCGGCATTTATAAAGCCACCGGCCGACTGTGCTTCTTCGGCGACCTCTGTTTTTAACTGCAAAAGCTGGGAACGAAGAACATCATCAGAATAAGAAAGTGCAAAAGCTGTCTGCGCAAGTGTGGTACAGGTGCTTTGAAGCTTGGATGGAACCGTTAAAACCTCATAACGCGAAGAATCTGCATTGCATTCTGCTGTTTCAAATTCTATCTGCGGGCATACTGCCTGGAAAATTCTTGTATAGAGCTTAAAAAATCCGCTGGTTTCCTGTGTCTGATTAGAAAAGCCTGCCCGTGCTGTATATTCAAGACGGACAAGCGGTGTAGAAGTATCCTTGAGCATAAAAACCGTAAGTCCGTTTTCGAGTGTGTATTCCTGTATGCTGTCCAGCGGGATGGAGTAAACCGGTAGAATAAACGAAAAAATAAATACGAGGCAAAGAATTGTCTGTTTTATGACTTTTCTGTTCATAAAGCTATTATATATCGTATATAAGTTAATTTCTATCTGCCTGCCTTGCCCAAAATGACGTATCTATGTACATTCCCCTCAAAAATATAGTAAAATATTCCATTATGGTAAAAATAGAAGTTTTAGATGAAAAAGCAAGGGAGGTTGCTATTCCTGAGGAGCTCAAAGAGCTTGTTAAGACAAAGCGCCACCTTACAAAAGCCGAAATTGAGATTCTGGAAAAGAACCTCAATCATAATGATGATCCTTCCTGGAATAATTTTTATGTAGATGCCTCTGAGGGCGGATTTGATGCTTCCCTCATACACCTTTCTTTCTTCTCCGGCTTTATTATACTTGGAAAACTTCGAAACGCTAATCTTTCTTATCATGACCTTGTTCTTACCTGCGGTATCCGCCGTTCACGCCTTAGTAATGTTGTTGTGGGCGACGACAATGTAATCCGTAATGTTGCTTATCTTGATAATTATCGTTTTGGAAGCCGTGTAATCCTGTTCAATATTCAGGAAATGTGTTGTACAAATCACTCAAAGTTTGGAAACGGTATCTTAAAAGAGGGCGAACCCGAAGAAAACCGTATCTGGATTGGTGTTGCAAACGAAAATGACGGACGAAGCGTGCTTCCTTTTGAAAGCATGATTCCTGCCGATGCATATATCTGGTCGCATTACCGCGATGACCCAAAGCTGCTTGAGCGTTTTGTTGAGCTTACCGAAAAGGGCAACGACCGCAAGCTCAATACCTTTGGTTATATTGATGACGACACTGTTATTAAAAACAGCAACATCATTAAGGATGTGCGCGTAGGAAAATGTACTTACATCAAGGGTGCGTTTAAGCTCAAGAACATTACAATTCTTTCTTCTCCGGAAGAGCCTTCTCAGATTGGTGAAGGAGTAGAGCTTGTAAACGGTATTCTTGGTTACGGCAGCAAGGTGTTCTATCAGGCAATTGCAGTTCGCTTTGTAATTGGACGCAACTGTCAGGTTAAGTACGGTGGACGCATTTTGAACTCTGTGCTTGGTGATAACTCTACAATTTCGTGCTGTGAGGTTTTGAACAATCTTGTATTCCCGTTCCACGAGCAGCATCATAACTCTTCGTTCCTTATTGCAACTACAATCATGGGACAGTCAAATATTGCCTCTGGTGCAACAATCGGAAGTAACCACAACAGCCGTAGTCCTGACGGTGAAATTTTTGCCAAGCGCGGTTTCTGGCCAGGCCTTTGTTCAGACTTTAAGCACAACAGCCGCTTTGCTTCCTTTGTGCTTGTTGCTAAGGGAAGCTATCAGAACGAGCTTGATATTCCTTATCCTTTTGCTCTGGTTAGTCCTGGAGAAAACGGAAGTCAGGCAATCCGCATTATTCCGGCCTTCTGGTTTATGTACGACATGTTTGCCATTACACGCAACAATAATAAATTTAAAAAGCGTGATAAGCGAAAGATTAAGGTTCAGAATATTGAAACCGATCCTTTTGCTCCGGATACAATGCAGGAAATAATGACTGCTCTGGACAGAATCATAGGCCTTACAAGAGACTATCTTATTGCCACACGCAATGATGCACTCGAGGGTGCTGCTACAGACGATCAGAAATTCCAGAAGGCAAAGGATTTCCTTCATCATAATCCGGAAGCCGACTTTGTACTTGATGACCCTGTATGCCAGAAAAAATATGGTGCCAAGATTCTTAAGCCTGTTCAGGCCTACAAGATGTACCGCAAAATTGTAAAATACTTTGCGACCCGCACACTTATGGAATACTGCAAGTCGCTTGATGTTTCTTGTCTTACACTCGAGCTTATTGCAAAAATCCGTGAGCTTCCGCTTTATACCGAATGGGAAAATGTGGGCGGACAGATTATTCCTTCTCAGAAGATTCAGGAGCTTTTTGAAGCAGTTAAGACTCAAAAGATTAATGACTGGGAAGAGGTTCACGGCTTTTATAATCTGTGCCAGGTTGAATACGATCAGTATAAGGTACGCTATGCACTGTATCTTTTGGAGCGTCTTTATTCACGCCCTATTGAACAGTTCTCCTTTGATTTGTACCGCAACATTTCTGATGATGTTACAGTTTGTGCCTTTGATATTTACAACGCAGCCTTTGGTTCGCGCGAAAAGGATTACACAGACTACTACAGAAATATGGTTTACCGCAGCCAGAAAGAAATGGATGCAGTTATTGGACCTCTTAACGATAACTCCTTCCTTAAAGAGCTGCGCGAGGATACAGCAAGGTTTGCCGAAGATATCAAGGGTATTTTCAGCGGTTTGTGCGGAAGGTAATGAAGCAATACAAGAACAAGTACCAGCAGTTTAATTCGGTTTCTCTTGCAGACAGAACCTGGCCGGGTAAGGTGATTGACCAGGCCCCGGTGTGGTGTTCTGTTGATCTGCGTGACGGAAACCAGGCTCTCATCAATCCTATGGGAGTAGAGGCTAAGCTTGAGTACTTTGATCTTCTTGTAAAAATTGGCTTTAAGCAGATTGAGGTTGGTTATCCTGCCTCAAGCCAGACCGAGTTTGATTTTGTACGCAGACTTATAGATGATGGACGAATCCCCGACGATGTAACAATCCAGGTTTTGACACAGGCACGCGAGCAGTTTGTTCAAAAGACTGCAGAAAGTGTGCGTGGTGCCAAAAACGTTATCCTTCATTTATACAATGCAATTTCTCCGGCACAGAGAAAGTATAATTTTGGAAAATCGCGCGAAGAAATAATTGAGCTTGCCGTAAGTGGTGTTCGTGCAATTAAAAAGGCTGCAGCTCAGCTGGAAGCAGAAGGCACTAAGGTTACGCTTGAATATTCTCCCGAAAATTTTTCCGAAACCGAGGTTGATTTTTCACTCGAAATCTGCCGTGCCGTTATGAAGGCCTGGGATGCTTCCCCTGACCGCAAGGTAATCTTAAATCTTCCTTCAACTCTTGAATGCTGCCTGCCTAATCAGTTTGCAGATTTGATTGAATATTTTGGCCGCAATATCGGCGACCGTGCTTCGTGCATAATTTCCCTTCATCATCATAATGACCGCGGCGAAGGAATTGCTCAGTGCGAAATGGGCCTGCTTGCCGGTGCTGAGCGTGTAGAAGGCTGTCTTTTTGGAAACGGCGAGCGCACCGGAAACATGGACGTTGTAACCGCAGCGCTTAATATGTACACCCAGGGCGTTGACCCGCAGCTTGATTTTTCGGATCTTGAAGGCATAAGCCTTACCTTTGAGCGCCTTACCGGCATGTCAATTCATCCGCGCCAGCCCTATTCAGGCGAGCTTGTTTATACAGCCTTTAGCGGCGGTCACCAGGATGCAATACGCAAGGCAATGGATGCACACGCAGCAATGGGAGAAGATACCCGCTGGGATGTTCCTTATCTTTTGCTTGATCCTCATGACATTGGCCGTGAATACACAGGCATTATCCGCATAAACAGCCAGAGCGGAAAGGGTGGTGCAGTTTACATTCTGGAGCACGAGTTTGGAATTATGCCTCCAAAAGAAATGCATCCTGTTATTGGTGCTGTTATTAAAGCTAAGGCAGACGAGCTTCAGCGCGAGCTTAGTGCAGAAGAAATTTACGAGCTTTTTGAAACCAAATGGATTACCACCAAGTCTCCGCTCAATGTTCTGGAAATTACCGAAAAGCATGTGGAAGGCGAACGCGGCGGTTCCGGCATAGAACACGTAGCCCAGACTGCAACAATCGAGTGGCAGGGTAAAAAATATGTTATCACCGCAAGCGGCAACGGACCTCTGGATGCCTTTGTAAACATAATGAAGCGTACGTCTGCTCCAGAGTTTAATATCACCTCCTTCCACGAGCATTCCATCGGTTCGGGCTCAGACACCCACGCTATCTCTTATGTTCAGATTACCAAAGCCGACGGCACAAAGACCTGGGGCGTAGGCAAGAGCTCCAACGTTGGACGCGCCGGTATTGCGGCAATAGTCAGTGCAATTAATTATTCTGAATAATTACCTATTGACAAACTAGGTAATAGCTTGTATTATTAATATATAACCTACTATTGTAATAGGTAATATATAATTAAACGAGGTAACAATATGAGTGACATTAAACAGAGCGCTGCCGAGCTCATCGGTAAAACACCACTTTTGCAGCTCAACGGATATTCTAAGGTATCGGGAATTAACGACGCTACCATTCTTGCCAAGCTGGAGTATTTGAATCCTGCCGGAAGTGTAAAGGATCGTATTGCACTTGCAATGATTGAAGATGCAGAAGCTAAGGGAATCCTTAAGCCGGGTGCAACAATCATCGAGCCTACCTCTGGAAATACAGGTATTGGTCTTGCCGCAGTTGCTGCTGCAAAGGGATATCATGCAATCCTTACTTTGCCGGATACCATGAGCGTTGAACGCCGAAATATTCTTAAAGCCTACGGTGCTGAGCTTGTTCTTACAGAAGGTGCAAAAGGTATGAAGGGGGCTATTGCAAAGGCAGAGGAGCTCCATGCTCAGACTCCGGGAAGCTTTATTCCGGGGCAGTTTGTAAACCCTGCAAACCCTGCAATTCATAAAAAAACAACAGGACCGGAAATCTGGGCTCAGACAGACGGAAAGGTTGATATTTTTGTAGCCGGTGTTGGAACCGGTGGTACTTTGACAGGTGTTGGTGAATATCTTAAATCGCAGAATCCAAATGTAAAAATTGTTGCTGTTGAACCTGCAACAAGCCCTGTTCTTTCAAAGGGAACTCCTGGTTCTCATAAAATCCAGGGAATTGGTGCCGGATTTGTTCCTGATGTTTTGAATACTAAGATTTACGACGAAATCATTCCTATTGAAAACGAAGATGCCTTTACAGAAGGACGCGCATTTGCCCGCAGCGAAGGTATCCTTGTAGGTATTTCGAGTGGTGCTGCTCTTAAGGCTGCAACAATTCTTGCAAAACGCCCGGAAAACAAGGGAAAGGTTATCGTAGCACTTCTGCCGGATTCCGGAGACCGCTATCTTTCTACACCTTTGTTCAGCGAGAACTAAGAAACCTTATCAAGGCCTGGATGTTGTATTCGGGCCTTGATAAAAACAATTAAATAATTCATAATTGAATATGGAAAACATATCAATTATTCTTTCAGATTTAGACGGAACCCTCTTCCGCAACGACAAATCAATTTCAGATTATACAAAACAGGTTATCAGACAGGTCCAGGCAAATGGCGTGCTTTTTGGTGTATGTACTGCACGCGCAAAGGTTAACGCTGTAAAGTTTTTGCACGGTATTGAGCCGGACATTTTAATTTCAAACGGTGGTGGCCTCATTACTTACCGCGGACAAAAAATATACAATTGTGAATTCAGCGTAGAAGAGGTCCGCAAGCTTATTGATAAAACCTTTGAGGTTTTTGGAAAGGACATAATTATTTCTGCAGACAATGAAAAAGGTCTCTATTCCAATTCAAACGAAGAGCTTGGAGATAAGTTTTGGACCTTCAATGATTTTTCCGATTTCCAAGAGCCTTGCATGAAAATGTGTATTGAAAGCCTTGATAAAGAAAAGGTGGCAAAGGTAGCTAATTGTCTTGGAGAAGGGCTGATTGATTATCTTCCATTTTCTGATATTCCGTGGTATAAGCTAAGCAAAACAGACGCCACAAAGGAAAAAGCAATTGAAGCCTTGTGCAGGGAGCTTGGTGTGCCGGTAAGCCAGCTTGTTGCTTTTGGCGATGACTTTAATGATATTGGCATGTTAAAGCTTTGCGGTAAGGGAATAGCAATGGATAACGCCATCGAAGAAGTAAAGCAGGCCGCAGATGAAGTTTGTGCTTCGAATGAAGAAGACGGCGTTGCCAAGTGGATGGAAAAGCTTTTATAAATTGCTGAAGACTTGAGCAATGTTTTCCAGGGCTTTTTGTAAAATGCGTCGAGGGGTTGCGGCATTAATTCGTTCAAACTTATCACCCTCAGGCCCAAACATTGTACCGTCATCAAGCCAGACCTTTGCCTTGTTCAAAATCAGTTCAGAAATTTCTTTACCCGAAAGCCGGGTATAAGCAGTAAAATCGAGCCAAATAAGATAGGTTCCTTCGCTTTTTACTACTTTGATTTTTGGGCAGTGCTTTGCAAAATATTCTTCTATGAATAAAATATTTTTCCAGATGTATTCTTTTGCGGCTTCAAACCATTCCGCCCCTTGGCTATAGGCAGCTGTTGCGGCAGTAATTCCCATTACATTAGGTTCGTCGAAGCCGGTTGTTTCAATCTGACGGCGTAACAGGAGCAGGTTTTCCTTGTTCTTCACTATTATGTTTGAAAACTGGAGGCCTGCCAGATTAAAGGTTTTGCTTGGCGAGGTACAGATAATTGAATTGTCTGCTGCCTCCTTTGAAAGATTTGCATAAACAGTGTGGTTGTGTTTCCCAAAGGTTATGTCGGAATGAATCTCATCAGAAACAACAAATACCTTGTGGCTAAGGCAAATCTGACTCAAGCGTTCAAGCTCTTCTTTTTTCCAGACTCTTCCTCCGGGATTATGGGGTGAACACAAAATAAAAAGCTTAACGTTTTCCTGAATAATCTTTTTTTCAAAATCTTCAAAATCAATCTGATACTGGCCGTCCTTAAAAACAAGAGGGCTGTTTACCACGCGGCGTCCGTTTGATTTGATTGCGTTTTCAAAAGGATAGTAAACCGGCTTTTGAATAATTACACCGTCTCCTTCCTTTGCAAAGGCTCTGATTGCAGCTGCAACTGCAAAAATAACTCCGGGTGTGTTTACAATCTGAGAATCTTCAAAAATAAAATTATGACGGCTGGCAAACCATTTTTTTACTGCATCGTAATAGCGTTTGTCGGGGCGGCTGTAACCAAAGATTCCGTGGCCTGAACATTTTTTGAGTGCCTTTAAGATACACGGTGCGGTTGGAAAATCCATGTCGGCAACCCACAGGGGAATTGCATCTACTGGTTTGTTTCTGTCCTGGGCAAGATCATATTTAATTGCAAAGGTGTTTTTTCTGTCTGTAATTTTGTCAAACTTGTATTTCATGTTAGTCCTCCAGTGCCTGACGTAAATCCTGTATCAAATCTTCTGCATTTTCTATTCCAACAGAAAGGCGCAGTGTTTCTTCTGTTATTCCGTTTTTCTCCCTTATTTCCACTGGAACATCTGCATGAGTTTGAGTTACCGGGTAGGTTATAAGGCTTTCTACACCGCCAAGACTTTCTGCATATTGTATAAGCTTTACTTTGTTCAAAATGCTGACTGTCCTTTGTTTTGAATCAGTTTGAAAGGTTATCATGCTGCCAAAGCCGCGAGCCTGTTTTTTCTGAATCTCATAACCTGTATGCTCATGCAGTCCGGGGTAAATAACCTTAGTAACATGTTTTTGCTGTTTGAGCCATTCAACAATTTTCAAAGCATTTTCCTGGGAGCGTTCCATTCTTATAGCAAGGGTTTTTATCCCTCGCAGAGTAAGCCAGCTGTCAAAAGGAGAGAGTCCGGCCCCAGTAGTTTTTATGAGGAACCTGAGCTGGTCTTTTATCTGGACACTGTTAGTTACAACAAACCCAGCCAATGTGTCGTTGTGCCCGCTTAGATATTTTGTTCCTGAATGAATTACTATGTCTGCGCCAAGTAATAACGGGTTCTGAAAATACGGAGACATAAAGGTGTTATCTACGATTAGCAAAAGTCCGTGTTTCTTTGCAAGCTTTGCAACTGCGTGGATGTCTGTAATATTCATCATAGGATTGGTTGGAGTTTCAATGTAAATAGCGCGCGTGCTGCTTTTGATAAGGGCTTCAAGCTGTGCTGAATCTAATGTAGAAATCTCTGCGCGTGTAAAGCTAATTCCGTTCTTTTTTGAAACATTATCAAAAAGTCGAATCGTGCCGCCATACAAATCGCTTTCGGCAATTATATTGTCACCCGGATTAAAAAGCTCCATTACAAGAGAAATTGCTGACATACCGCTCGAAAGAGCAAGGGCATCAAGCCCATGCTCCAGATTGCATACAACCTTTTCCAGCTGCTCGCGGGTAGGATTCTGAAGGCGTGAATAATCAAAGCCGGTGCTTTCTCCAACTGACGGATGGGCATAGGTTGCAGTCTGATAAATTGGAAAGCTTACTGCTCCATAATGACAGGGGCCGTCCGCAGAATCATCATTTTCTATATGAAGGCATTTTGTTTCAATTGCAATACTCATAACAGACTCCTTGCGGGCAGGCTTAAATTACATATTCAACCTGCTTAAGAATTCTCTGAAGGAACTGACGGGTTCTTTCTTCTTTAGGGTGATCGAATATTTCCCGGCTGGTGCCCTGTTCTACAATTACACCGCCGTCCATAAATACAACCTGTGAGGCAACCTCTTGGGCAAAGCTCATTTCATGTGTTACTACAATCATGGTTGTGCCTTCCTTTGCAAGCTCCTTGATTACGGCAAGAACTTCTCCTACAAGCTCTGGGTCAAGGGCACTGGTTGGTTCATCAAAAAGAACAACATCAGGGTTTGGAGCAATTGCTCTTGCAATGCCTACGCGCTGCTGCTGACCGCCACTTAGCTGTGAAGGATAGTAATCCTTTCTGTCTAAGAGTCCTACTTTTTTAAGTGCGTGCTCTGCAATTTCTAGTGCCAGATCCTTTGGAACTTTTCTTGCAGTTACAAGTCCTTCCATTACATTTTCAAGCGCAGTTTTGTTTGCAAAAAGATTATAGTTCTGGTAAACAAAGCCGGTCTTGCGGCGTACGTCCAGAATTGTATTTTTGTGGGCGTGAGAAAGTGAAGTTTTAATATCATCAAATTCAAGCTCGCCCTGGTCTGCTGTTTCCAGAAAATCAATTGTGCGAAGAAGGGTGGTTTTTCCAGAGCCTGAAGGTCCCAGAATTACAACAACGTCTCCTTTGTCTACAGTAAGGTCTACACCTTTTAAAATTTCATTTTTACCGAATGCTTTATGTACGTTAGTTACCTTTAACATTTTCCACTCCTCCTTTGTAAGTTGAGCTTCTGCGCTCCCACTTCTTAAAAATGAACTGAACAATCGAACAGATGATTACGTAAATCACCAGAATGTCCAGATAAGCTTCAACATAGTTGTAGCCGTACGATGCTTCTATTTTTGCAACTGCAGTTATGTCTCTTACAGTCATCATAAAAGCAAGCGATGTATTTTTAATGAGGCCCACAGTTGCATTACAAAGATTTGGAATTGCAGCGGTGAGTGCCTGCGGAATAATTATCCTTTTATAAGTTTGAGAAGCAGTAAGTCCTGTTGTAAGACCTGCTTCAAGTTGACCTTTGTTTACAGTCAAAAGTGCCGAACGAAAAACCTCGGAAAGAGTTCCTGCCATGTTCAGCGAAAAAACTATAAAGGCATAAATGATAGGATTCAAATCAAAAACATTTACGCTGCTGCCGGACGCCTTGAGAATTGCATTCAAAAGCGAAGGAACAACAGAATAAATTACAAGAATCTGAAGTACAACCGGTGTTCCTCTTATGACAGAAACATAAGCGCGGCCGATTTGGCTCAAAACCTTTATATTATTCACTCTGGCCAGTGCAATAAAAAATCCTATTATGCCACCAATTGCCAGTGAGACAACGGTAATTAAAAGTGTTGTCGGTACAGCCTTCCAGATAAGGAAGAAGGTTTTTACTAAGAATGTGATGTCGAACATAAAATTACCTCATTTGTAAAAAGTCGTAGATTGCCACGTCGCCTGCGGCTCCTCGCAATGACGAAGGGGGCTTTTGTTCCTGTCGCCGTCATTGCGAGCGTAGCGAAGCAATCTACAATGCTTACTTAGAAAGGCCTTTTCTTCCTTTAGAAAATTTCTTTTCGGCCAATTTAAATACTTGTTCTATAACTAATGTCAGAACCCAATAAATGATTGCCAGTGCAATATAGGTTTCTATGCCGTATGCACCAAAGTTCAGGCTGATGATAAGATTTCCTTTTCCCATGATATCAATCAGTCCTATTGTAAAAGCCAGAGAGCCTTCCTTGAGCAGGGCAATCATGCTGTTACCAAGGTTTGGCAGCGAAATCAAAAATGCCTGCGGAAGCATAATGCGCACAAATGCCTGACTCTCCGAAAGTCCGCTTGTAAGGGCTGCCTCTCTCTGTCCCTGTGGAACGGCAAGATAGCTTGAACGCATTATTTCCGAAGCATTTGCACTGAACAAAAGCCCGAGTGCTGTTATTACAAAGAAGGCCTTTGACCAGTCATTAATGTCTACCTGGAAAATTGCCCAGAATAGCATTGGAAGTCCATAAAAAACTACAAAGAGCATTACGATTGGCGGAGTACAGCGGAAAACATTGATTATGAAGCCCGCTGTTTTTCTCTGCCATTTCTTTTTAGAAAGACTTCCCTTTGCCAGTAAGAATCCAAGGACAAGACCAACTATCAGGACACCAAGCATAACCTCAAAGGTCACAGCCAGGTAAGGAAGTATCTGAGCAATTAAAGGAAATATCTTTTCCGGATAAAATGGTCTGTCCATATAAACCTCCGCTGACAAAGTGTGTCATTGTCGGGCTTGACCCGACAATCTTTTATTTCAAAAGTGCCGATACATCTTCACCAAAGTACTGAATTGCAAGCTTTGACACTGTGCCGTCTGCAATGAGCTTTTCGATTGCCTTGTCGTAGGCGTCTGCAAGCTTCTGCTGCTTTTTGTTAAAGATTGGCCAGGTTGGAATACCCTTGTAAGTGATGTAGGTAAGCTTATCCTTGTACTGACTGTAAGCAGCTCCATCCTTAAGCACGTTATTCTGGAAAGAAAGCTTAATATCAAGGTAAGCATCGTAACGGCCTTCGTTTACCCATACATAACCGTCTGTAACAACAAACTGATCTGCAGGAACAAGCTTAACCTGTGCATCCGGATGTGCCTTGTTGTAATCTTCAATTACAGCAAACTGAGCACTTGAAGCACTGATTGGAACCAGCTTGCCGGAATATTTAGCAAAACTTGGAAGATCAGTAATCTGATCTGCTGTATCGCTTCTTATTACAAGACCAACAACGCTTGCACCAATAGGGTTCTTAGGGAATACATATTTCTGTTTTCTTTCTTCTGTAATCCATACACCCTTAGTACCAAAAGCATACTTACCCTGAAGTACACCAATCAAAAGATCATCATCCGAAGTAGGGTAGAATTCAAATTCGTATTCTTCCAGAAGCTTGTCTACTTCTTTAAGAACAGCTACTTCAAAGCCGTCTGATTCGCCCTTGTCGTTTACAAAGTCGTATGGAACATAATAGTTTGTATGTGCTACACGAACCTTAGTAACCTTTGTTTTTTTAGAAGCGGCAGATACGGTGCCAAGTGCCAATGCCAAAAGTGTAATTCCTAAAATTAATTTTTTCATAATATATCTCCTTATGTTTTGGATTCCCGGGCTCGACCCGGCAATCTATTTTGCGGCCTCGCGGACCCATTCAAAGCGTTCAAAGCTTATATCCTTTGGAACAGTACAATCTGCTCCAAGAATAATTCCGGTTTTACCTGCTTCCTTGAGCAGTCTTTTTGTTTCTGCCTGGATTTGCTCCTTTGTTCCGGTGTATAGCAGTCCCTTCTTTGTGTTGTCAAAACCGCCTATTACAGCTTTTCCGCCAAAAAGCTCCTTTCCTTTTTTAAGCGAAATGCCTTCTACAACCGAAGCAAAATTAATTACCTTGGCAGGATAGTTTTTAAAGATGCTAAAGTTGTTCTTTGCACCCTCGTAACCACAGATGTGAAGAATATTTGTTCCACCTGCCGCATTTGCTGCTGTGAGCACTGCAAGCTCTGATGGTGCAACAACCTCTGAATAAAGCTCCGGACCAACCTTAATATCCTGAATGGACTGAACGCTAAGGTAGATTCCGTCTGCTTTTCCAGACTTGATCACTTGGCCTGCAAGAATTGAAGTATTGTGTGCAATTACCGAAAGGGCATAAATTACAGCCTCTTTGTCTTCCTTGATAAAAGCAGCAAGCTTTTTGTCTCCACCTGCGGCCCACTTAAAGGCTGTTGCAGGAGCAAAAACGTTGTAAAAGGTTGCAACTTCTTTTCCAAAGGAAGTAGTAAGCTTTTTTACCAGCGCAACCTGATCCTTAATCCATTTATCATCCTGGGCAATTGGCTTAAGCTTTAAAAGGTCCTTTGCTGATTTTGCCTTACCGATAATTTTTGCAGTTTCCGGCTCAAAGAAGTAACCGTCACTCATAAGCTTTACAAAGTCAGGTTTAAATGACTTTACAAAGTTTTTGTGACCCTTAAGGACGAGCTCCGGATATTCCGGATGATCATAAGCCGAAAGCAGCTCATCTGGTGTGTAATGAAACCAGAAGCCCACCGGTACTCTGTCTGTCTTTTCATTATTAAATGCTTTAAATACAAGCTCTCTTTTTTCGGACATAGTTATATCTCCTTGTTTTATGAAACGTTATTAGTGTTTCGTTTCGATAAGATTGAAATAAGATGATTTATACCGAAAGAACTTTCCGGTTTAGTTGAAAAGACAACACAGGCACATTCGTCCGTTGCGGAAATTTTCACGAACTAATTTTTCAAAGAAGAATTTCATAATGTACCTCCGTTTAGATTTGTTTTTGTAGTTACCTACTAATGTTGTAGGTATATATATTTATATCGGTTATTACCTACTATGTCAATAGGTTTTTAGAAAAAAATAAAAAATCGTCATTGCGAGCGAAGCGTGGCAATCCACGTATAACAAGGCATTCTTTTTATATGGGTTGCCACGTCGCTATGCTCCTCGCAATGACGGAATTTGTTTAAATATGTTTTTTTACAGCGTCAATGTAGGCCTTGGCGTAGCGCGACAGAACCATTCCTTTACGGGTAAGAATGCCTACTGTCATGCTGTCAGAAAGTGCCAGTGGGCGCGCAATAATTTCAGGACCGTTTAATTCGTGGCTTATGATTCCAGAACAGATTGTATAGCCGTTAAGACCAATGAGCAGATTAAAGAGGGTTGCACGATCACGGACCTTTATGTTTTTAGGACAGGCAAAATCAATCTGGGTAAGCGGCTCTTCGGCATAATAAAAGGAATTAAAATCTCCCTGCTCGTAGGTAAGGTAAGGGTAGGGAGCCAGATCTGTCAGCTTGATTTTTTTCTTTTTAGCGAGCGGATTTTTTGTTGAAATAAAAATATGAAGTGGTGTTGTAAAAAGCGGTTCAAACTGGAGGTTATTCTTTTTGATAAGCTTTGTAATTACATTTTTGTTGCGAGAGCTTGTATACAAAATACCAATTTCACTTTTTAAGTGAGCTACGTCTTCTATGATTTCGTGGGTCTGGGTTTCGCGCAGTGTAAAGTCATATTCGTTGCCGCCAAACTTACGAATAACATCTACAAATGCATTTACCGCAAAGGAGTAGTGCTGGCAGCTTACAGAAAAAATTGTATTACCCTTGGAGTTACCCTTAAAGCGGTCTTCGAGAAGAACTGCCTGCTCCAGCACCTGACGTGCATAGGATAAAAACTCATCACCTTCGTTGGTGACAGTAACACCTTTGTTGGAGCGGGAAAAAATTGTAATCCCCATTTCTTCTTCAAGCTCGCGGATTGCGGCTGTAAGGCTTGGCTGGGAAATAAATACTCTGCGAGAGGCTTCGGTTATGTTTCCTGTGTCTGCAACTGCTATTGCATATTTTAATTGCTGTAATGTCATGAGTATATGGTAACAGATTGTATAAAAATATGCCATAGGTTAAAACTATCGCAAACTGTTTGAAAATAGTATTTTTCTTTTATACAAAAATACTGTATTTTTGAAAACTGGAGGCGTAAATATGTCATTTAAAACATCAGTAATCGGATTCCCAAGAATTGGAAAACAGCGTGAATTAAAATTTGCTAGTGAAAAATTTTTTAAGGTTGAGCTTTCAGAAGCAGAGCTCCAGAATACTGCAGCCCAGCTACGTGCATACGGCTGGAAAAAACAAAAGGAAGCAGGAATAAGTTTTATTCCTTCAAATGATTTTTCTTTTTACGACAATATGCTTGATACAGCATTTTTGCTTAGTGCAGTACCGGCCCGTTATACAAAGCTTGAGCTTAGTCCGCTTGAAAAATACTTTGCTGCGGCTCATGGATATCAGGGTGCAGCCGGTGACGTAAAAGCACTCCCAATGAAAAAATGGTTCAATACAAATTATCACTATATTGTACCGGAGATAAGCGACGACACTTGTATTAGTCTTCAGGCCGACAACAAAGTGCTTTTTGAATATAAAGAAGCAAAGTCAGCAGGAGTTCAGACTGTACCAACTGTTATTGGCGCTTACACCTTCCTTCATCTTGCAACTTATACAGGCTCAAAAAAAGCTGTTGATTTTGCAGATGCTGTTGTAGACGCCTTTGCTGCTCTTGCCAAGGAGCTCAGTGAGGCAGGGGCCGAATGGATAAGCTTTGCAGAACCAGCCCTTGTATTTGATATGACAGACACAGACAAGGCTCTTTTTACCTCAATATACAATGCCTTGCTTCAAAAGCTCCGTGCTCAGTCAAATATCAAAATTATTCTTCAGACCTATTTTGGTGATATCCGCGATATTTATGATGAGGTTTGTACTCTTGGCTTTGACGCAATCGGTCTTGACTTTGTAGAAGGAAAGAAAACTCTTGAGCTTGTTCAAAAGGGCTTTGCAAAAGATACTCTGCTTATTGCCGGAATTATCAATGGAAAAAATATCTGGCGTGCAGATTATCAGAAAAAAAATGAACTTATTGAACAGATTAAAAAAACGGTGCCACAGGAAAGCCTTGTTATCGGTACCTCCTGCTCGCTGCTTCATGTTCCTTATACAACTGCGTCAGAAGAAAAGCTTTTTGATGATATCTTAAAGCATTTTGCCTACGCAGAAGAAAAGCTGGTTGAGCTTGGGGAGATTGCTTCAGCCGACACGACTGCCCTTGAAAACAATAAAAAGCTTTTTGCCCAGGACCGCGTAATCAAAAATCCTGCCGTTACAAAAGCCCTTGCCCAGCTTAAGGAAGAAGACTTTATCCGTAAGCCTGACTTTGCCGAACGCGAAAAAATCCAGCATCAAACCTTTAAGCTGCCGCTCTTCCCGACAACAACAATCGGAAGCTTCCCGCAGACAAAGGAGGTTCGTGCAAATCGTGCTGCTTACAAAAAAGGAACAATCACTAAGGAGCAGTACGTAGAATTCAATCAGAAAAAAATTGCAGAATGCATTCATCTTCAGGAAAAGCTTGGGCTTGATGTACTTGTCCACGGTGAGTTTGAGCGCAACGACATGGTTGAATATTTTGGAAACCAGCTGGACGGATATATTTTTACACAGAATGCCTGGGTTCAGTCTTACGGAACACGTTGTGTAAAGCCTCCTGTAATCTGGGGTGATGTTAGCCGCAACAAACCGATGACAGTTGAATGGTCAGTTTTTGCACAGAGTCAGACAGACAAAATCGTAAAGGGAATGCTCACAGGACCTGTAACAATTTTGAACTGGTCTTTCCCTCGCGAGGATATAAGCCTTAAGGAACAGGCACAGCAGCTTGCCCTGGCAATCCGTGATGAAGTTCTTGACCTTGAAAAAAACGGAATCAAAATCATTCAGATTGATGAAGCAGCCTTGCGCGAAAAGCTTCCGCTGCGTCACAGTGACTGGCATTCAGAATATCTTGACTGGGCAATTCCTGCCTTCCGTCTTGTTCATGCAAAGGTAAAGCCAGAGACTCAGATTCATACTCATATGTGCTACAGTGAGTTCAACGATATTATCCGCGACATTGATGCAATGGATGCGGACGTAATTACCTTTGAAGCAAGCCGAGCCGACCTTAAGATCCTGGATGCCCTCAAGGAAGCAAACTTCCGTACTGAAGTAGGACCTGGTGTTTATGACATTCACTCTGCACGCGTTCCTTCTGTAGAAGAAATTGTTGCTGCACTCCAGAAAATGCTTGCCAAGGTTCAAAAGGAAAAGCTTTGGGTAAACCCTGACTGCGGACTTAAAACCCGTGGGGAAGAAGAAACTGTTCCAAGTCTTACAAATCTTGTCGCAGCAGCCCGCGAGCTTAGAGAAAAAGAGGGCGGCTCTCGACAGTAGGCCCTGTAATCATTAAACTGAAGGAATGACAAATCAAAGAATGAGTATTGCAGATATTCTGAATAATAAGAAGGTTTCGCTTTCGTTTGAGGTTTTCCCTCCTAAGAAAAAGGAAGCGCTTGAATCAATTAAGGAAACAGCTGTTTCTCTTACAAATCTTAATCCGGATTTTATAAGCGTTACCTTTGGCGCCGGCGGCACTACCAAGGGCTATACTGCCGAAATTGCCGAGGCTATTGAAAATAACGGAACAACCTCTCTTGCTCATCTTACCTGCGTGCGTTCTACAACCGAGGCGCTTGAAGCTACAATTGCAGATTTGAAAAACCGCAATATAAAAAATGTTCTTGCGCTCCGTGGAGACTATCCAAAGGATGCCGTTACAGGCGAAAATGTTTTTCCTTCAGGTTATACTCACGCTTCGGATCTTGTTACACTTTTGAAAAAAGAAGGCTTGTGTGTAGGCGGTGCCTGTTACCCGGAAGGTCACCCCGAAAGTGCAAGCCGCGAAGCAGATATAGATTCTCTCAAATATAAAGTAGATGCCGGTGTGGATTTTCTTACAACCCAGATGTTCTTTGATAACGACATGCTTTATTCATTTTTGTATCGCCTTCAGTCTGCCGGTATTCATGTTCCTGTTCTTGCGGGAATTATGCCAATCACAAATGCAAATCAGGTCAGCCGCATGGTTGATCTTTCAAATGCCTATATCCCACGAAAGCTTCTTGCCATTTGCGACCGTTTCCGTGATTCTCCAGAAGCCATGATGCAGGCAGGAATTGCCTACGCCACCGACCAGATTATTGATTTAATTTCCAACGGTGTGCGCGGCATTCACATTTACACAATGAACAAGCCTGAGATTGCAGGTGCCATCATCAAGAATGTGGATCAAATTATAAAGGCTACGAATAATTAATCTCGTCTTTTAGAAAAGCTTTTTCACAGCCGCCATGTATTTTTCGCCGCGGTCAAACTCGTTGTTGAACATGCCGAACGAGGTTGCGCCCGGTGAAAAAACTATGATGTCTGATTTAACGTTGCCGGCTGACAGCTTGTCTTTGAGTGCACCAAGCATTTCGTCCAGACTGTTGTAGGGACCGTTGTATTTTGTTCCTGCCTTGTCCAGCTCAGGGACAATTTTATCGGTGGCAGTTCCCGCAAGAAGATAAATCTGTTCGGTAGTTTTTCCTTCAATCAAAACTTCTGTAAGCTTATCAAGTGCAAGGCCTTTTTCGGTTCCGCCGGTTAAGAGGATTACCGGTTTGCCAAAGGCTTGAGTTGCAGCTGCGGCTGCTTCCGGTACAGTTGCTGCAGAATCGTTGTAAAACTTGTAGCCCTTCCATTCGTGGAAAAACTGAAGGCGGTGTGCAATGCCAGGCCAGGTCTGAAGGATTTCTTTTGCGCGCTGTTTTTCTACTCCCATAAGCTGGAGAACTGTTGCGGCATTCTGTGCATTGAGCTTCATGTGTTCACCAGGAACAAGAAGGCTGTCAAAATCAACAGAATACTGGGTTTGAGTATTATAACGGATTACTGTCGCACGGCTTTCACGGGCAAAAAGGTCACCCCAGGTTCCGCCGCAGGCAGGTCCGGTTCCAGGCTCGTCTTGTCCTGCATCAAAAATGGAATAGGTTCCTGCATCCTGGTCAGCATAAATCAAACGCTTGTCGGCAACATAGTCTTCCATATTGCCGTACCAGTTCTGATGGTCAGGAACAATTTTTGTAATTACACAAATGTGAGGCTTAAGGACACCACGGCCACGAAGGTCTGCAAGCTGCCAGGAAGAAAATTCAATTACAACCGGAGTGTCTGAGCTTACCTGGTCAAAAAAGGTGAGCGGGCTTACTGTAATGTTGCCGCCAAGGAATGCTGTAAAGCCTGCCTGCTGCAAGCCGTAATAAATTGCGCTTACTGTAGAAGATTTTCCTTTGCTTCCTGTTACTGCAATAATCGGACAGTCGGTAAAACGAAGGAAAATACTAAGGTCTGTTTCTATTGCCTTTGCAGCAGCCAGATATTTATTGCCTTCAAACTTTACGCCGGGATTTTTAATAACACAGTCTGCGTTTTCAAAATCTGCAAGGTCGTGGCCGCCAAGATGATAGGTGAGGCGTGAATGGTCGAGTGTGCTGTCGCTGTTAAGGCGTTCAAGAGTTGGAGTCAGTTGTTCGGCAGTTTTCATGTCGGTAACTGTGACATAAGCACCCTTGTTCAGAAAAAATCGTGCAGCCGCTTCGCCACCGCCATTGAGTCCAAGTCCCATAATGGTAATTTTTTTATCTTTAATGTCATCAATCGATTTGAACGGGCAGTTTGGTGAATATGAATGGAATGTCATGACAACTCCTTGCTTCGCGGTCCCTGAGCCTGTCGAAGGGCCCCCAAAAAAAAAGTCTTCCACCAGGGAAGACCTTTATGCCGGGAACCAGAATCGAACTGGCACGTCGGTTGCCCGACACAGGATTTTAAGTCCTGGGCGTCTACCAATTCCGCCATCCCGGCAACAAAGTCATATTATCGTAAATTAAGGTGTTTTTCAAGATGGATTGCCACGTCGCTACGCTCCTGACGCAAAGCTTACCGACGTTTTGCTGCGCAAAAGTCGCGCAATGACGTCATTGCGAGCGAAGCGAAGCAATCCAGTTTACTGTTCCAGCTTTTTTATTCTATCCATTACTCTTTTCTTATCTGTTGTCCACTTAGGCGCAATAAGTGTGCTCTTTGGCGGGTCCCCCGTAAGCCTGTGAATAATCACCGACTCAGGAATCAGCGGCAGTGCCTTACGCAGCAGTTCAAAATATTCATCCATCTGCAGAACTTCAAACTTTCCCTGTTCGTATTCAAGAGCAAGATCGGTATCTTTGAGCACATACAGACACATTATTTTAATGCCATCCGTTCCCGCGTCAACTGCAGCCTTCACGCTGTTCAGCATGTCGGCTTCTGTTTCGCCGGGCAGTCCGAAAATCACATGAGTTACCACGTGAACCTTCGGCGCCATCTTGTGTATACGTGCGACGGCATCAAAATAAACATCATTTGTAAAACCGCGCCTAATGTATTGGGCAGACTCCTCGTTCACAGTCTGAAATCCAAGCTCCAGCTGAACAAAATACTCATCGCTTATGCGTGCCAGCTCCTCCAGAACTTCATCACCAAGACAGTCAGGCCGCGTACCCAGAGCAAGCCCCTTAATTCCTTCATACGAAAGCGCCTTATGCCATTTTGAAGAAAGCTCCTTAAGGTCGCCGTAAGTGTTCGTAAAGTTCTGAAAGTATGCAATAAAAGTGTCCGCACCCTTAAAGCGTTCCGGCACAATGCTGGCCCCGCCATCAAACGGCACAGTAAATTCTCCAGACCCGCTCTGACTGCAAAAAATACATCCGCGCGTTCCTTTTGTTCCGTCACGGGTAGGACAGGTGCAGCCCGCATCAAAGGTGAGCTTGTAAACCTTAGTTCCAAAGAGATTTTTATAATAGTCGCCGACCCAGGTATGCATAAAATCAGTTTAGCATATTGCTAAGGATTGTCAATTTGCCCAAGAATTGCTTTTTCGTTATAATTGCCTTATGTTCAAAAATTACCTGTGGATTTTCTTTATCTCGATGGTGCCGCTCATTGAGCTCAGAGGTGCCATTCCTGTTTCTCAGGCACTGCAGATGCCGATTGTGCCTTCTTACATTGTCTGCATCATCGGAAACATGCTGCCAGTTCCAATCATTTATCTTTTTGCGCGACGCTTTCTGGAATGGGGACAGGATAAAAAGGGCATTGGCGGAATCTGTCAGTTCTTCTTAGTAAAAGGTGCCGCCGCCGGAGAAAAAATGCAGGAAAAAGCAGGCCGTGGAATCTTTGTTGCACTCATGCTTTTTGTTGCAATTCCAATTCCGGGAACAGGCGCCTGGACCGGAACCCTTGCCGCAAGCCTTCTGGACATGAAATTCAAAGACACTGTAATTGCCGTAATGCTCGGCGTTCTGATTGCAGGACTCATAATGATGGCCGTTTCACTCGGACTTTTCACTGCGCTTTTTGCGGCCCTGGGGAAATAAAATGTACATACTTGTTTTAAAACAACTCGTAATAATGATTGCCATCACTCTGGCAGGTTATATTTTTGCCCGCATTGTGCAGGTAACAGACGAACAGCAAAAATTCATGAGCCGCCTGCTCCTTTATTTTATCAATCCGTTTTTAGTACTCAACAGCTTTAATATGGAATTCAGCTGGCACAAGTTTGGTCAGCTTTGGTTTGCAGCCCTTATTGCGCTCATCATGCATGGTGTAATGATTCTGCTTGGCATCCTTTCATCCAAAGAAAAAATCGACCGCATTGCCGTTGCCTTTACAAACTGCGGCTTTGTAGGAATCCCGTTGATCCGCGGCGTGTTTGGTGACGAAGGTGTTTTCTACCTTATGGGCTACCTCATCATTTTCAATGTCCTCATCTGGACCTACGGCTACTATCAGATGAGCGGTACTACCAACATCAAAAAAATCATCACAAACCCGAATATCATTGCAGTAACGATTGGCCTTATACTTTTCTGCCTGCCGTTTGATTTGCCCGAGCTCGTGCGTAAGCCAATCGTAATGATTGCAGATATAAACACTCCAATGGCCATGCTGCTGCTCGGAATCCTTTTTGCCCGCTTTGAATTTGACAGGGAATACATTGCGCGTGTAATCAAAACAACCCTGTTCCGTCTTGTCATTGCGTCACTTTGTAACCTTGTTGTAATTGTGATTGTCTATAAGCTTTGCATAAACATGCAGGACATAAAGATGCTGCTCTTTGCAATTTACATCTGTTCCATGTGTCCTGTTGCAACAACAATTCCGGGGCTGGCAGTTGTGTTTGACCACGACAAATCCTTTGCAAGCCTTATTGTTACAATTACGAGTATGTTCTGTATTCTGACAATTCCTACCTTTGTTGCACTGGCAGAGTGGGTGGTTGGACTGTTATAATTTTTGCGCAGTATTGTGCTTTAAGAAATACAGATAACAGCTGATTTTATCTTCCGGGATTTTCAGCAGCTTGGCGGCGGCTTTTCTGTAGCAGTCCTGCTGGCCGCGGTATTTTTCTACATCAATTTCTTTGTCT
>JAFZYR010000097.1 GCA_017616165.1 Treponema sp. | reverse complement strand
TCCTCGCAATGACGGGGGCGTTATACGTTCGCTCCGCGAACTAACGAGTTTGCAAAGCAAACTCGCGGGGTAACAATCTTGGGGCGTTACGGGGCTTGTAACAGATTGTGTCCCCCGTTAGAGGGGGTAGCGGAAAACCGCAACGCGGGTTGCAGCGAGGGGCAGGCGCCCCTCCTGTCTTTTACAGCATATGTGCCCTGATTTCATCTCCGCTGAGAGGGCTCAAATAGGCTGGGGCAATATCAAATACTGTTTTGCAGCCTGTGGCGCCTTCTTTATTCAAACGATAGATTGCGCGGGCATAGGCGATAAGTACGCTTGAAGTAAATGCCGGGTTTGAATCGAGCTTGAGGCTGTATTCGATGATATTGTTGTATTCGTCGTTCCAACCGGTCTTGCCTGAACGGAAAACGAAGCCTCCGTGTGGGATTTCTGCGTGATCGCGCTTGAGTTCTTCTTCGGTGATGAAATGAACTGTTGTATCGTAATCTGCAAAATAGTTTGGCATTTCCTTGATTTCTTTTTCGATGCGGGCTTTATCTGCACCTTCTTCTGCAACTACAAAGCATTCGCGGGTGTGCTTCTGGCGGGTTGTGAGCTCTGGGTTTTTGCCGGCACGAACTGCTTCCAAGGCTGCAGGAACAGGGATTGTATACTGCTTTCCGTCCTTTACACCTTCGATACGGCGGATTGCATCTGAATGGCCCTGGCTAACACCTTTTCCCCAGAAGGTATAATCTGCTCCACCTGGAAGAAGGCTGTTTCCGTAAAGACGCATCAAAGAGAAGAGTCCCGGGTCCCAACCGCAGGAAATAAGTGCTGTATGGCCGTTATCCTTGGCTGACTTGTCTACATTTGCAAAGTGCTGTGGGATTTTGGCGTGTGTATCAAAGCTGTCTACAACGTTGAAATATTTTGCATATTCTGGTGTCTGTTCCGGCAGGTCAGTGGCACTTCCTCCACAAAGGATAAGAACATCAATTTCATCCTTGTGGGCCAGGATATCCTTTACATTGTAAACAGGAACTCCTGCTGTAAGTACCTTTACAGTAGACGGATCACGTCTTGTAAATACTGCTGTAAGCTGGGCATCAGGGTTGTGCTTGATGGCACATTCAATTCCCTTGCCCAGGTTTCCGTAACCTAAAATGGCGATTTTCATATATACTCCTTTAAGGGGCCCTTCGACCCTTCGAGAGCCTCAGGACGACGGAGCCTCAGGGACCCCGCTATTTAACTAACGAGCGTTAGTTTAAATTTACTACTTTGGATTGCCGCGCTGCGCTCGCAATGACGATCGCTTTTTGTTTAAGCTTGCGGCTATTATTCGTTTGAAAGAAGCACTATTTTATTTTTCAAGGCTTCCTTCATAACTGTTACCAGGTTTTTCTGGCCGGAATAGAGGCAGTTGTCATCGTCGCTGCCGGTAAGCTCGCCGGTCATTACAAAAGACGAGTCAATTATTACACGCAGCTGTCCTGGTTCTGGATCTGTGTGATAAACGATTGCTCCATCAAGGTTGTAGCTGCTGTCTGTCATGATAACAACCTTTTTACCCTGGTTAATGATTTCTTTTAATTCTTCTTCGTAGGCATCTACAATGCGGGCAGAAGCAGAAATATAAACACGAACTCTTGTTTCCTTGATCATCTGCAGAAGCTTGTTCTGGATGTTGCGGGCACCAATGATTGTTATATAGCCGTCGGTGTCTGCCTGCTTTTCCGGAGCGTGCTCATGAATATATGCAGCCTTTTCCTGCAGTTCGGTTATAACATTTTTTGTAAAGGTGTCGACATTTACCGGAAGATATTTTGTAGAATCACCTTCGATAAGATAGGCACCGCCCTTGTCTACAAGATTAGAAAGCGAAGCATAGACGTTTGAACGCGAAATGCCTGTTTCTTTAGAAACCTCGTAGCCTGTCATTTCTCCATGAGTAAGAAGCGTTGTGTAAATAATTGCTTCCTGCCTTGTGAGTCCGAATGCAATTAAATTGTCAATAAACTGAAGATTTTTCATTGGAACTCCTTAAAATTGGGGTTTAGTAGTCTTATTTAGAACCACTTGGTGTTAAAATATACAGAATTTAATTTGCTTTGTCAAATTTATTTTCCTGCATTTTATAGAAAAAAAGAATTTGAGTATTTTAAAAAACCCTTTATAATATATGTATCATTTTTGGGGAGATTTAAACGGGTAATTAAAATGAAAAAAGACAAAAGCCAGAGACTTCTTAAAAACCGACATCTTCTTATCGAAACCAGTGCAATTATTTTTAGTGCCCTTTTTATTTTTATGGGCAGCCTTATCGGCATTTCCACAAACATCATCAAAAACCAGACCCGTAATTCTTATTATGATATGGCTCAGGAAATTGTAATAAGCCGTTCTGATGAAATTACAAAATGGATTGATATTTATGTAAACGATCTTAAAATCTATACCGAGTCTGATGTTGCCAAAAACGGTGATCAACAGGAATTTATTTCCTGGATGAAAAATCACCGACAGCTTATGAATGCGGTTTATGATGATTTGTTCTTTGTTGACAGGGACGGTATTCCTTACTGGATGGATGGCCGTACAGGCGAAGAAGGACAGATGCGCAGCAAGGACTATCATCACGCTATAATTTTTAATGATGAAGAAGCCTTTATTGCCAGCGTAGAGACTTCGTCAAAATCTGGTAAATATGTTCTGCCAATTGCAAGAGCTGTTATTGACGATGAGGATTACTGCTACGGTTATGTAGTTGGTCTGGTTGATATGGATCAGATTGCTGATGAAATTAACAGCTACAAGGTTGGCCAGGACGGAAACTTTTTCTTTACGGACCGCAGCAATACAATCATTGTTAATAAAAACAAGAGCATGATTTCTCAGAACATTTTTGATGTTTCTCATGATATTGCTATTTGTTCAAAGCTTGCAAAGGAAAACGAAGACAAATCCTCTTTTGTTGAATGTGAGGTTGATGGCGTTGATTGCGTTACCTTTGTTGCTCCAATTCCAACTCTTTCAAGTACAATCGGCTTTAGCATTCCTAAGGCAGAAATATTTGTTGCTACTAAACGAACCCAGCTTGTAATTATCCTTATGGGAATAACTATTACACTTGTAATTTCTCTCATCATCATAATTGCTTTGAGGGGTGTTATTGGTCGTGTTAAAAAAATCGGTGTGCTTATTGATGAGCTTAGCACCGGCGAGGCAGACCTTACTGTTCAGCTGCAGATAAAACGCAATGACGAAATTGGTAAGCTCATTGCTTCGGTAAACCGCTTCCTTTCTAAGTTCCATTCCATCATGCGCAACATTAAGGTTTCGGAAGAAAATCTTACACAGGCCGGAGAAATTCTTGTTAAGGAAATTGAAACCACAACCTCTACAATTGTTCAGATGGCAAATAACATCGGCCTTGTTCATAATCAGGTTCAAAATCAGTCTTCCAGCATTAACAGCTCTGCTACTGCAATGACTCAGATTTCCAAGAATATTGAATCGCTGGATGGTATGATTCAGGGACAGGCTTCTTCGGTTGTAGAGGCTTCCAGCTCTGTAGAAGAAATGATTGGAAACATCAATTCGGTAGACAGGTCGGTTATAACCATGGTTGAAGAATTTACTGTCCTGGAGCTTGATACCAAAAACGGAATTGAAAAGAACAGCTCGGTAAATGAGCTTATTCAGAAGATAAACGAGCAGTCTGTAGCCATGATGGATGCAAATGAGACCATCCAGAGCATTGCTGAGCAGACAAACCTTCTTGCCATGAACGCTGCAATTGAAGCGGCACATGCGGGCGAAGCAGGAAAGGGCTTCTCTGTTGTTGCCGACGAAATCCGTAAGCTTGCCGAAACCTCTGCAGAGCAGTCTAACAAAATTGGTGAAGAGCTTACAAATATCCAGCAGGGCATTGAGCGCGTGGTTGTTGCTTCTTCCGAATCTGAACAGTCGTTCCAGGCAGTTTCATCGCGCATTAATTTGACTGCAGATTTGATTGCACAAATTAGAAGTGCCATGGAAGAACAGCAGGCAGGATCACAGCAGATTCTCGAGGCCCTTCAGGCTATGAATGAAAGCACTACAGAAGTTCGTGGTGCCGGAGCCGAAATGTCAAAGGGCGGTGATGCAATTATTCACGACGTTTCAAATATTCAGGAAAGCATGAACAATATTGAAAAAGCAGTTGCCGAAATTAATGCGGGTACCAACTACGTAAACGAAAGTACCAAGCAGCTGCGAAATATTTCTGCACAGCTTAATGTAGCCATCAAACGAATAAAAGACGACGTAGATTTATTTAAGGTGTAATATGGCATTAAATTCCCCATCAGTAATCTCAAATCCGGAAGGCAGGTTTGATTCCTTTGCGAATGGAAAAATCTTTGAAGGAAAAAAGCCGGGCCGTCTTCCTGCAATGGGCTGGAACAGCTGGAATGCTTTTGGCAGCGGTAACACAGAAGCTTTGACCCGTGCCATGGCAGACTGTATTGTTGCGCTTGGGCTGGATAAGCTTGGCTACAAATATGTTGTTCTTGATGACGGCTGCTATAAAAGCGAGCGTGTGAACGGAAGGCTTAGTAATGAACCTGTAAAGTTTCCCGGTGGATTTAAGGCGTTGTCTGATTATGTTCATTCCAAGGGCTTAAAGTTTGGAATGTACAACGACATTGGAACAAATCTTTGTGCCGGTGCTGCTGTTGGTACCTGCGGCCACGAGGATGTAGATGCTGCGTCTTATGTGGAGTGGGGCGTAGATTTTCTTAAAATTGATAACTGCTATTACTTGTGGGATAACGCAACCTTTTCTAATCCGGAAAATGCTCGGTTTGTTTTTGCGCCAAGGATTCGAGGAATAAGTCTTGATGGCCTTGAAAAGTCCGTGTGTGATGCAAAAATTACCGGTACAACAGCACATTTTTGCAAGGAAGGCTTTGTTGAAGGAATAGGAACCTTTGACGGAACTAACACAGGAACTACGCCGGTTGGATTACGCAGCAGTGAATTAGTTTATGATATTGTAATTCAGGATAGCTTTGAAGGCGAATACGAGCTTTGTGTGGAATATGCAAGTTCACGCGAAAACGGAATTGGTGAGTGGCTGCAGATAGCTGTTCAAAACGAAGAAAAGGAGCCGCACTATTATTTTGACAAGCTTTTGCCTCCTTCTGAAAACAAGGAAACCTTTATCTGGAGTGTACCGGTAAAGATCCGTTTGGAGGAAGGACACAATTATATACGACTTATGAATCACAGGCGCCAGGAAAACACGCTTGATTCTTATGCTGCAATGCTTTCTGGCTTGAATAAGGCTAAGCCTGGACATGAGGTTGTGCTTAGCATGTGTGAATGGGGAAAAACACATCCGCAGAACTGGGCTTATAAGGTTGGAGACTCCTGGCGCATCTTAAATGATATAACTTTTAGAGTCGGAAGCGATGGAAACCCGGGTTTTGGAGCGTGGTTCGATAAAGGAACACCAAGTGTAACCAGCCAATATAACAAAGCTGTGGTTATGGATGAGTTTGCCGGCCTTGATAAGGGCTGGAATGACCCCGATATGCTTATGATTGGCATGGACGGATTGTCGATGGTGCAGAATAAAACTCATTTTACCATGTGGTGCATGATGAATTCGCCGCTTATGCTGGGGTTGGATCTGCGACGGGTAAGTGAGGGTGATGAGCTATATAAAATTATTGCCAATCACGAGCTTATTGCCTTGAATCAGGATGCTCTGGGCGTTCAGGCAAAAAGGATTCTTACTACGGGTGATTGCGGAGGTCTTGCACCGGACAAAGCTTACATTGAAGATATTGACCGCGTTGATGTACTAGCCAAGCCGCTTAGTGATGGTGGCTTTGCTCTGAGCTTTATAAATGTGAGCGAAAAGGACTGGGAGCAGCCTCTTAGTGTTAATATTGAACAGATTGAAAAGACCCTTGAAAAAAAATATGCCGCCGATAAATATTCTGTAAAGGATTTGTGGAGCGGGGAGACCTGGGAAAAAATAACAGGGCTTTTTGGAATTGAAAGGCTTGGGGCGTGTGATTGTGTTGTATTAAAAGTGAAATCAAAATAAAAGACTTTGTTAATCTATTGTCTCATAAAGACTTGTCCTATGGCCATGCGCGTGGCTGGCTCGAAGATCAGGATGAGAGGTTTTGCGAAAACCCCTTGGACAGGCGCACTGCTGCCAGAATACTTCACAGATATATGAAAATTGAGCTTGGTGTGCCTGATTTACAGGATGTTTCTGCTGCTAATGTGCTTGCAGATTTATATACCTGCCATGCCTGTGTAAATGATGTGGCCCAGGTGTTTGTAAGAGGAATAATAAAGTCCCGACAGGTGGAGCGTGACGGAAAAATCTATGAGATTTTTGATATGGGGGGATTAGTTAGTGATGTTGAAATTAAAGAGTGGATTGCCACGTCCTCTTCGCTTACGCTCTGAGTCCTCGCAATGACGTGACGAGTGGTCCCTGAGGTCCTCGAAGGGCCCCTTTTAAACCAGCGCGTGCTTTTGCCACCTTTTACTTTTCCAGCGGATAAGCATTGCAATACCGCGTGTTGTTTCGTCGGTTCCAATTCCAAGCCAGAAACCTACAAGACCAAGGCCCAGCTTTATTCCAAGAATGTAGCTTCCCAAAACCATAATTCCCCACATTGAAGCAATTCCGTAAAGAACCGGGAATTTAACGTCACCGGAGCCCTTGAGCGCACCAACGTAAATGAGGTTGAGCGAGCGGCCAAATTCTA
>JAFZYR010000096.1 GCA_017616165.1 Treponema sp. | reverse complement strand
GGCCCTATCGATACCTCTGCCGGCTTTGGTGAGCCTAAGTTTACCGGAGACGGAGAACGCGAAGAAGAGCCTAGTGTTTCTGATATGCTGGACAATGTAGACAGCGACAGCTTTGATTTTGACCAGTTTGATGATACAAATGTTCACGATGAAGAAGAAGATTTTGATATAAATAAGATGCCGGATCCTTTTGCTTCGACAGCCAATGCACCTTCTGATGTACCACCTGCCAATGTACCACCAGCTGCACCGGCACAACCGGCTCCTGCAGATATACCTCCGGCAACGCCTCCACAGACTCCTCAGTCTTATGCAACAACTATGATGGATGCTGCCGGTATGGCAATGGATACGGTTCAGCGCGCAAACGAAATTGCACAGCATAATGCACATGCCCAGGATCAGATTATACAGAAGCAGGATGAACAGATTGCTCAGATGGAAGAGCAGTATGAACAGGAAAGACAGCAGCTTGAAGAACAGCATGCCGGTGAAATGGATGAAATGCGCCGTAAGGTTGCCGAGCTTGAAGAAGAAAACGCACGCCTTGTTTCTGAAGACGGCCGCCCAACAGCAAAGAGCCTTTTGAGTACAGCCGAAGAGCTGCTCCCTACAATAGAAAAGATTCTTGCAGACGACGACACTGCGCTTGAAAATGCAGAAGAAATTGAGCTGTTCAAAAAGCTGCTTGAGCTCTGCCAGTACCTGCCGGAAGACGAAAAGGCAGCCTTTATGGCAAGCCCTGTACGCATGGAAATTGAATACCTTATTGCAAAAATGTCCGGAACTCCGGGGCTCTTAAAAACTGCACAGTCGCTTAAAAAGGCCGGTGTTCTTGGAGAAGAAGATTCAGTCATTGATATGCAAAAGCCGTTCCTGGTTACAAACCACGAGCTGCGTAAGGTTCTTAAGTATATGAAAGAGCTTTCAGAAGGGCTTGAGGATCCATGTCTGGCAGATGCAATGTGCAACCGCATAGACAACGTGCTTGAGAGAATAGAGCTCGCAGAAAATAGTATTCAGATTTTCTAAATCTCCCCGTCATTGCGAGCGAAGCGTGGCAATCTACTTTATGTAAATAATCCTGGACTTCGTAAGCACCTCATGACCGGTCTCGGTTATGAGGATGTCATTTTCCAGCCTTGTGCCGCCTATGGTTTCGTCGTAAAGGCCGGGTTCAAGAGTTAGAATCATTCCAGACTTGAACAATACGTCGGACGGGGTTTTGGTGCTTACACGCGGGTATTCGTGAATCTCTAGTCCTATGCCGTGCCCCAGTGTGTGCGGCATTTTTCGTTTTTCGGCGGCAAAGATTAAATCGGCGCGTTTTGCTGCATCCTGAATTGCACGGTCTGGAACATACAGCTTAAGGCATTCGTCATAGGCTTTTTGCACCAGAGTCAGCTGCTTTTTCTGTTCAGGGGTAAGGCGGCCCTTTGCAACTGTAATTGTCTGGTCGCTGGTGTAGCCCTTATAAACAACTCCAAAATCCAAAATTGAAAGTCCCTTTGCCGGCCACGGTGCATTTGTGTAGCCCGGGAAAGCATGTATTGCAAAGCTGCGTTCCGGTCCGGCGGCAAGAGTGTCAAAGCCTGTGCGTTCACAGCCATGTGCGCGGCATTCGCGTTCAATAAACAGGGCAACGTCAGTTTCTGTTTTTATGCTGCCATCCTTTATGCCTTCTTCAATTTTATCTACAATCAGGTCGCCTATGCGGGCAGCCTCGCGGGTGCATTCAACTTCGTATTCGTCCTTGCATACGCGGCACTCCACGGTAAACTTATGAACTCCATCCTCCTTGCAGCGGCAGTCATAGTTTTTAAGTGCATCAATAAAATGCAGGTACTGAGGGTAGGTAAGATACGGCGGAAGCTCCACCTTGCTGTTTACTCCGTGGGTATAGCCTACATTTAAAATTGCACGTACTGCATCAATATCCTTGTTCTTGTAGCGGGTGTAGGGAACCAGCTTGTCGCAGAAGGCAATTTTTTTTGCAAGGATTTCGTCCCAGGCAATAAGATAGGTAAAGCCGTCGCTGAAAATTATTACAATGGCATCACAGTTGTGCCCTGTAAGGTAAGGAATTGCAGGGTCCCGGTGCTCCTCTGAGTCTATATAAACTGCAGCGCCAATACCATTTTCGGTAAGGTAAGCTGCAATGCGTGCACGACGAGCTTCATAAATGCTTTTCATCTGATCCTGGGTGTATTCTTTCATAATGTTTCCTTTTTTGTGGATTGCTTCGTCGCTGCGCTCCTCGCAATGACGGCGGTCACGATGCTGTCTCTTGTAACCACCAGCTCCAGCACACCAATGACTGCAAAAATAACTGCAAGTATTGCAAGCGGGAGTCCTGCGCTTATAAGTCTTCCGTGGCCTTCAAAGGCCTTGAGCAGAAGGGGGCGTAAGAACCAGCATGGCACTGCGGCAATTACAGACATAACAAGGATTTTTATGCTGTAAAGGATAGTCTTTTTTGCAAGGCTTCCAGTCTGGATTGTTCCAAGTTTTTTCATAAAAACAAAAAGGAATATGGTGTTTATAAGACTTGCAATACTAAGGGCAGCAGCAATTCCGTTTCCGCCAAAAGGCTTAACCAGAATAAGTACAAGCAGGATATTTGAGCCAAAGCATATAATTCCGGCAAGGGTAGGCAGTCTGGAATTTTTCTGGGCATAAAAGGCTGGACCAATTATTCTGTTGAGGGCAATAAAGACAAGTCCCGCTATATGAAAGCGGAATTCACCAAGAGTAAGTGCCACAGATTTTTCATCAAACATTTTGTTTTTATAAACAAGTGTAATAATTTCTCTGCCTGTAATAAGAGAGTAGGCTGTAACCGGGATAGAAATTACAATCATAATCTTTATTGCCTGCAGCAGCATTTTGTTAAAGTCTTCCCATTTTTCCTGTGCGGCAAGTCCGCTCATATCCGGTAAAATTACCGTACCTATTGTAACTGCAAAAATACCAAGAATAAGCTCCTGCAGTCTGAGACTAAAGCCAAGACTCGAAGAAATTCCTTCGCCGGCACGGGTAGCCATGGCTGTACTGACTGCATCATTAAGCTGGTAGGCGGCCATACCAATAATTGTTGGAATAACAAGGGCAATTACCCTGCGGGTTCCCGGGTTAGAAAAGGTTTTTCGCAGAGAAACAAGTCTTACGTGCCAGCCGGTTTTTCTTATAAAAGGCCACTGGAATATTGCCTGGATACAGCCGCCGCTAACAGTACCAATTGCCATAGCCCTTGCAGGATTTTCGGTGTGCGGAGCCAGTAAATATGTTCCCAGAACAACAATTCCGTTAAACAAAACAGGAGTAAAGCCCGAGGGAGCAAAAATCTTACAACCGTTTAAAATTCCCTGAAAAAGAGCGGCAATAGAAATAAAGAAGAGGTAAGGAAACATTATGCGGGTCAGAATGGTAATTTCTTCTTTCTGAGCCATCCAGTACTTTACCTGCTCCAGATAATTTACAGCCTCTGTATCAAGGGGTTTTTTACAGAAAATAGGCATGAGCAAAGGAGTAATAAGAATTCCAATAACGACAATACAGGTTGTTAAAAAAGAAACAAGGGTTGCCGTAGAGTTTATAAAATCCTGGGTATCCCTGCGGTTCAGCTCGTCATCACCTTTTTCAAGGTAAGACTTAAAAGTAGGAACAAAGGCAACTGTAACAGAACCTTCTGCAAAAAGCTTTCGTAAAAGATTTGGTATTAAAAAAGCAACAGAAAAACAGTCAGAATAAAAGCCTGTTCCCAAAAAAGAGGCCTTGGTCATTTCGCGGATAAGCCCCATGATGCGGGAAGCAAAGGTCATGAGCGAAAGCACGAGCCCGGAACGGACAATAGACTTTTTCTTTGTGACTGGCTTTGAAGCTTCAGCGGTATCAATTTTTTTCATATTATAAGAATAATAAGATTGCGAAATTTGTTCAATTGATTTACAATTATATGGCATAGTACAAATCCCCTATGATATACAGATGGAGGAACCCTGATGTCTGCCAGGAAAGGTCTTTTTTCTAAGGTTGGTAAAACCAAAATCATACCTTTGGGTCTCAAGATTCTGCTTATTTTTATAAGCATTATCCTTCTCTCAAATTTTGCTACAAATTTTCTGTCAATTCAGCTTTCAAAAAAGCAGATTATCAATCTGAACAACACAATAATGGTTGAGCAGCTCAAGGAGCTTTATACAAACGCTTCAAACCAGTTTCAGATTTATAATTATTCAGATGACAAGGAAGGCTCTGTAGAAGCACTTAAAAAGGTTGCTGAATCGGGCTTTTCAAACAAAAACAGTATTGCAATTGGTGTAATGCCGGACGGTAAGATCCCGTTTGCCGCTTCTGCAAATATGTTTGCACACTGGTATGAATTTTATGACACCGAAAAGCTTGAACAGCTTAATGCAGACCTGGCAGCAGATATAAAAGAAGGCTCCATCACCTTCCAGAACAAGGACGGCGAATATTTTGGTGTATATAAATATCAGGCAGACTGGGGCTACTATCTTATTCGTGCCGAAAAACGCTCAGACCTTGATGCCAATACAAAGAACGTTTATCTGTACACACTTCTTATTATCATCATCCTTACTATTGCCTTTGTTGTTATCGGCTTCCTCATTATTAATCACGAATTCCGTCCGGTAAAAACGATTACTCACGATCTTTACGAAATGCAGCAGCACAAGCAGCTGGAGCTCATAGATTTGTCTCATGCCAAAAACGATGATATTACTTATCTTGCGGCCTCGTTCAACTCTCTTTCTTCTTCGGTAAACAACCTGCTCGGAACCTTCCAGAAGTTTGTTCCAAAGGACGTTGTTGCCAAGGCCTATACAGACCAGGGAATCGGACTGGAGGGAAGTCAGCGCGAGCTTGCAATGCTGTTTTCGGATATCAAGAGCTTTACCTATCGTACAGAAACTCTTGGTAACGACATCATTGACGTTCTTAACGTTCACTATAACAAGGTAATTCACAATGTTCACGAAAATGCCGGTGTAGTAGGCTCAATCATCGGAGATGCCATTCTTGCTGTTTACGGAACGCTGGATTCAAGACGCAGTAAATCCTACAACGCAATTCAGGCTGCCTGGGATATTACCCGTTCTACTGCAGAGCTGCGTCAGACAATGAGCATGCGCCGTAAGGAAGTAGAAAAGAAACGCAAGCTTACAGAATCAGAGGAAAAGATTTTCCTGGCTGTTTCGCTTGATGTTGGTGTAGGTATTGACGGTGGTAATGTATTCTACGGAAACATTGGTTCCAACGAGCACATGGCAAACACTGTAATTGGAGACAACGTAAACTCTGCTTCTCGTCTGGAAGGACTTACACGTATTTATCATCTTCCTGTAATTGTTTCGGCCTATATCATGGACGAGGTTATGCAGGAAACAACACGCTTTAAGTTCTTTGAAATTGATACCGTTCAGGTTAAAGGAAAAACTCAGGGAAAGAAGATTTATTTTCCGTTTGATACCAACGAAATGGATAATACACTTCTTGAAAAATATGAAACCTACGAAAAGGGCTTGCAGGCCTATTATGACGGCGACTGGAAAACTGCCCGCAAGGAATTTAAAAAATCAGAGCTGGATGAGCTTACACAGGTATTCATGGAAAGAATGGGAAATAAGGGTGCGCCAGAAGGATGGAATGGAATATGGACAATGACAACAAAATAAAGAGTGGAAAAGAAACTCCGGATCAGAGACATAAAGAAGTTCTCCTGTTTTTGAATGAAGAATTAAGCCGCCTTCAGACAAATAATTCTGCAGATTCCTATGATCTGGAAAAGGAATATGCCAAGACAAAAAAGAACAGATCCTTCTTTTCAATGGGCCTGCTTCTGGGAAGTCTTCTGGCAGTTTTTCTTATTGCCTGGGGAATTACAGCCGGTATTGAAAAGCAGAACTCCGAAATTACCGTAAATCTGGAAGAGTTTGAAGGACTTAATATTAAAAACCTGCTGGATTCGGTTTCCAAGGTTCAGACAAATTATGATAACGCAATGAAAAACAGGACAAACCTTGTTTCCGACAAGGAAATTGCCCTTAATAAGGCTGCCGAAAAGCGTGACAGCGACCTGTTCCTTATTGAATCCCTTACCTTAAAGCCTGCAGAAGCCGAAGAACGCAGACAGAAGGTGCTTGAAGAATACGAGGAATCAATAACACATGTAGAAGAATATTATAATCCGCTTATTGTTCTTGCCGAAAACGAGCTTGCAGAATACAAAAAGCAGCTTGATGAATATGATACTGCAAAGCTGGAATCTGCACGTCAGCAGGAGCAGGCTCTGGACAGTGAACGCCGCGTACATCAGCTTGAAATTGATAAAATTTCCAGAGATTACGAAACCAGAATCAACGAGCTGCAGACTACAATGGCAGACGAACGCAGAACCAATGCAGAAAAAATCAGGTCTTCTGTTACAGAGGTTTCGCAGAAATATCTTGCCGAAATTGCAGAGCTGGACCCGGATTTGTCAAAGGATAAAAATCAGAGGGTTGTAGGACTTTATTCAGGCTTGCCGGACCAGGCCTATGATTTTAAAACCTTTGTAGAGCAAAACAATGTAGAAGATGAAACAACTGTTCTTGGAATGGGACAGTATCAGGAATATTATGACCAGTATAATTCGGTTATGGAGCCTCTGGAAAAGATTCCATTTAAAAACTCCGCAACCTCATACCTCAAGGCCTCAAAAAAGATAGTTCAGAATATGGGCGTTACCTTTGAAAATGCAGCCTTAAGGTTTTCTGAAGAGAAAAAAGAGCTTGATAACCAGATTACTGACCTTAATAATCAGATTACAAAGCTCAAGCGCGATAACGAAGCAGAAAAAGCACAGCTCAAGGCCTCTTTTGCACAGGAAAAGGCAGAGCTTGCAAAGGATTATACCGGTATTTACGAAGGAATTCTTGCAAGTGCAAAGGCTCAGGCAGTTGTAATTTCGGCCCACAGCAAGGATGCTATCCGCATTTATGTAATAGAGGGCCAGAGAGACCATATTACAGAAGCCGGAGTTGGTGCAGAAATCAAGGCAAGCAAGTCCGTAAAGGGTGTAATTAAGCCTATTGCCGAGGAACCGGGCTTTTACCGCTTTGAAAGTGCACTGGACAAAAACGGAAACCCTGTAGATTTTGACTTTGACCTTGTTGCAGCCGGCCAGATAGTCAAAGTTTCTGCTAAATAATTGCATTTTTACTATATAACTGTTAAATTATCTCCATGGACTCAACTGAAAATACATCCATTCTTCCGCTTAGAATGGGTATAGATATAGGCTCCACAACAGTTAAGGTTGCGGTTCTCGATGATGATGACAAGCTTATCTATGGCGATTATCAGCGACATAGGGCAGATATACGCAATACAATCATTATAGTAGTAAACAAGGCCCTCGATTTTCTTGAAAAAAGCTGTCCTGCAGGCGCAAATCAGACTGTAACGGTTAAAGTTACCGGTTCTGGAGGCCTTTCAGTTTCACAGTGGCTTAATGTTCCCTTTGTTCAGGAAGTAATTGCCGCAACAACCTCCGTAAAAAAGCTTATTCCTCAGACAGACGTTGTAATTGAGCTTGGCGGCGAAGATGCCAAGATTACATATTTTAAAGGCGGAGTAGAGCAGCGCATGAACGGTACCTGTGCCGGTGGTACGGGCGCCTTTGTAGACCAGATGGCCGCCCTGCTCGAAACAGACGCAATGGGACTGAACGAGCTTGCCAAGGGTGCAAAGCAGATTTATCCTATTGCAGCCCGCTGCGGTGTTTTTGCCAAGACAGATATTCAGCCGCTCATTAATGAAGGAGCCCGCCGCGAGGATATTGCTGCTTCTATTTTTCAGGCAGTTGTAAGCCAGACAATAAGCGGTCTTGCGTGCGGTAAGCCTATCCGTGGAAACGTTGCTTTTTTGGGTGGACCGCTTCACTTCTTAGACCAGCTTCGCCAGCGCTTTATAGAAACCCTTAAGCTCAAGCCCGAAGAAATTATTGTTCCTGAAGATTCACAGCTTTTTGTTGCAAGCGGCTGTGCCTTTAGTGCAGAACGCAAGTTTACCGGCGATGCCAGTGACTTTCAGTTTCCGACAATTCAGACCTTCCGCGACAGCCTCAAAAATCTTGTAGGCGCAGAGCTTAGTGAGGTTCAGCGTCTGGAGCCTTTGTTTAAAAACCAGGCAGAGCTTGATGAATTTGAAGTACGCCATTCAGAGCAGAAGGCAAAGCGCGGGGATCTTACAAAAACCCACGGTCCTGTTTTCCTTGGACTTGACTCGGGCTCTACAACTACAAAGGCTGTTCTCATAGACAAGGACGGCCGCATCATCTGGAATTTCTATGCACATAATCAGGGTAATCCTGTTGAGCTTGCTGTAAAGGTACTCAAGGATTTATATGCCAAGCTGCCCGAGGATGTTTATATTGCCCGTGCAGTTTCGACCGGCTACGGCGAGGCGCTTTTTCAGGCAGCACTTGGCGTAGATGCCGGCGAGGTTGAAACAATTACACACTTCCGTGCTGCTAACTTTTTTGTTCCGGGCGTAGAGTTTTTGCTGGATATCGGCGGTCAGGACATGAAGGCCCTGCGCATGAAGGATGGAGCAATTGTTTCCATTCAGTTGAACGAAGCCTGTTCTTCGGGCTGTGGTTCCTTCCTCGATAACTTTGCCAACACCATGGGCATGGATGTAAAGGAATTCGGTAAGATTGCGCTCATGGCACAAAAGCCTGTTGACCTTGGTTCGCGCTGTACTGTATTTATGAATTCGCGCGTAAAGCAGGCACAAAAGGAAGGCGCTTCTGTTGCAGACATTGCGGCAGGTCTTTCTTATTCTGTAATTAAAAATGCCTTGTTTAAGGTTATTAAGCTGCGCAAGGCAAGTGATATAGGAACAAAGGTTGTTGTACAGGGAGGCACCTTCTTTAATGATGCCATCCTTCGCGCCTTTGAAAAAATTGCCGGTGTAGAGGTTTACCGTCCTGATGTTGCGGGGCTCATGGGTGCCTACGGTTCTGCTCTTATTGCACTTGACCAGTGGGAAGACCTTATGATGCCAAAGCCGGGCGAACCGGAAGGAACAGTTCACGACGTTCGTTCAAGCATTGCAAAGCTTTCGGACCTTGAAAGCTTTAAGGTTTCGCTGGAGTTAAAGCGCTGCGGCAAATGTCAGAACAACTGTCTTCTTACTATTAACACCTTCTCTACAGGTACAGAAAAGCGCACCTTTATTACAGGTAACCGCTGCGAAAAGGGTGCCGAGCTTGAGGAAGAGAAAAAATCAAAGATTATAGATGCAAGCAACAAGAGCAGCTCTTCGCTGGATGATGATGCCGGCCCTCTGCCAAATCTTTTTGCCTGGAAAACAAAGAGACTGTTCCATTATGTTCCGCGAAAGCCTGAAGACGCTCCGCTTGGCGATGTAGGAATTCCGCGCGTACTTAATATGTACGAAAATTATCCGCTGTGGTTTACCTTCTTTAATGAGCTTGGCTTCCGTGTAATTTTGAGTCAGCGTTCAAGCCGCAATGTTTACGAAAAGGGCCTTGAGTCCATTCCGTCGGAGTCGGTTTGTTATCCCGGAAAAATAAGCCACGGTCATGTAGAGTCGCTGCTTGGACGTGGAATAAAATTCATATTCTATCCTTGTGCTCCTTATGAAAAAATTGAAGACCAGGGAGCCGGAAACCATTATAACTGTCCTATTGTTACAAGCTATCCGGAGGTGCTTCGCAATAATATAGATGCACTGCGCCAGGATTCTTCCATTATTTTTATGGATCCGTTCCTGCCAATTTATGATAAGGAAGCACTTGCTGCACGTCTTGCCGAAGAGCTTTTGTCTAAGTTCCCGAGCCTTACAAAGGAGCAGATTTATGAGGCTGTAGAAAAGGCCTGGGCAGAGCAGGAGCAGTTTAAAAAGGATGTTCAGCGTGCCGGTGAAGAAGCTCTGGAAGAGGTAATTACAAAGGGAGGCAGCGGTATTGTTCTTGCAGGTCGCCCTTATCATCTTGACCCGGAAATTAATCACGGTATTCCGGAAATGATAAACGGTCTTGGACTTGCAGTCTTTACCGAAGATTCAATTGCACATCTTGGAAAAATTGAACGACCTCTGCGAATTGTTGACCAGTGGACTTATCATAACCGCCTGTACAGGGCAGCTCAGTTTGTTGCCGAAATGCCTGACCTTGAGCTTGTTCAGCTTACCTCTTTTGGCTGCGGACTTGATGCCGTAACAGCAGACCAGGTAGATGAGATTCTTCGTGCCAAAAACCGCATGTACACACTCATCAAGATTGACGAAGGAAGTAACCTTGGTGCCGTACGAATCCGTATACGCTCGCTCATTGCTGCAGTAAAGGCACGCCGTCGCAACAAGATTAAGCAGACCTATACGTCTTCTGCCTATAAGCGTGTTGTGTTTACCGAAGAAATGAAATATACGCACACAATCATTGCACCGCAGATGTCGCCAATTCATTTCCGTCTTATTAAACGTGCCTTTGAATCGGGCGGTTATAATCTTGTGGTTCTTGATTCTGTAGACCCTAAGGCTGTAGATGCGGGACTTCGCTATGTAAACAACGATGCCTGCTATCCTTCTATTATTGTTGCCGGTCAGATGATGGCAGCCCTGGAAAGCGGAAAGTACGACCTTGACCATGTAAGCCTTCTTATTTCGCAGACGGGTGGTGGTTGTCGTGCTACAAACTATATCGGCTTTATCCGTCGTGCCTTAAATGATGCCGGCTGGGGTCACATTCCTGTAATAAGTCTTAGTGCTCTTGGACTGGAAGAAAACCCTGGCTTTAAGCTTACACCATTCTTGATAGACAAGCTTGTTAAAGCCTGTATGATTGGCGATGTATTTATGCGCGTGCTTTATCGTGTACGTCCTTACGAGGCTGTATCGGGCAGCGCTAATCAGCTTTATGAAAAATGGAACGACAAAGCCGAAGCCTTCCTTAAGCTAGGCGCCGGCTGGGCAGGTTATCATAAGCTTTTAAAAGGAATTATCCGCGATTTTGATAATCTTCCGTTAAAACCAATTAAAAAACCTCGTGTAGGAGTTGTAGGAGAAATCCTTGTAAAATTCCATCCTACTGCAAATAATCATATTGTCGAAACAATAGAAAAAGAGGGCGCCGAATGTGTAATGCCGGACCTTGCAGACTTTTTCTTCTATTCGTTCTCGGTTGATATCATAAGACGCAGGGATTTAAAGCTTCCACGCAAAAGAGAGCGTAATGCCAGACTGCTTATCTGGGCTCTGGAGCTTTACCGCAGACAGATGAAGCGTTATTTAAAACGCAGCCGCCGTTTTGACGCACCTTCTTCTATTTACGAAATGATGAAAGGTGTCGATGATATAGTACAGCTTGGAAATCAGACAGGAGAAGGCTGGTTCCTTACTGCCGAAATGGTTGAGCTTATTCACGAGGGTGCTCCAAGCATTGCGTGTGTTCAGCCGTTTGCGTGTCTTCCTAACCATGTTACCGGTAAGGGTATGATCAAGGAGTTAAGGCGACGTTTCCCTGCTGCAAATATTAGTGCCATAGACTATGATCCTGGCAGTTCAGAGGTAAATCAGCTCAACCGTCTTAAGCTTTTGCTTTCGAATGCACCGGTGGGCAGACATCCTGACGAACAGGCCGATGGTATGATAAGATTAAGTGACGGATCTCTCGTACAGGGAGAAATAAGCAGAGCCGAAGGAGCAACCGACGTTGACCCTGCGGAGTAGCATAAAGCTGGCGTTTGTTTGAGGTGAAAAAATGAGAGGCTTAAACAGAAAAATGATTGCAGGACTTATCCTGCTGATGTCCGTTTTCCCGGTGTTTGCCGCGTATAATTCGTGGGGCATTCCCGATTCTTCAGAAATAAGAAAGGGACTAAAGGAACGCTGGTTTGAGGCTTCTTTGGATGCCGTGCGCATGAATCTGCCGGAGATTTACGACAACAATGCCGGAGAAAAATTTCAGGTTCGTCTGGAAGAGTCAGACACAACCTATATGATTTATGTTGCTCCCTGCTCTGTAATAAATGTAAATGTTTATTCAAGTAAGGGTGTTACCAAGCAGCAGCAGGAGGTGTATCCCGGCGATGCACCTGGCAGCTGGGTTTTAGTGCGCGATAAAAAGACCGATGCGCCAATCCGTATCCGCTGGTACTTTAGCGTAAACAGCGATGTATATGTTCAGTTTACACCTTATGGAAAAACCTCGCTTGCCGACATGGTAATTTTTGGAAACTATGCTTCTAAGGGTGCGCCAACAGGTGTTGCCTTTACCTCACTTTATTCACTTTCGTTTGAAGAAATACTCAACATGACAAAGGTTTCTCTTCCATGGAACTACGTTACTGTTGATGATGAAAAATACAACAGCGTTCTGCAGATGGCAGGAATGATCCAGAAGAACCTTGGAAAAATCATGTTTGTTGCAGATGCAATGTATGATGAAAATGATGACCTGGTTCAGATTACAAGCGGAAAGCCTTTTAATTCTGCAGATATAGACAGTACAAAAAGATATCTTTCTTCTGCAGGCTTTGTTAAATGGGTTGCAGACGGACTTGTAGAACCAATTGCCGGCAGTAAGCTCAAGCGAGAGCCGCTTCTGGTAGAAACAGTTTCTGTAAAGGAAAACGGATATCAGGGTGTTCTGTCACAAAAATACAATCTGTTTTTCTCGCTGGACTGGATTCGCAATCTTGCAGCCGCACTTGTTTCTGTAAATACAGGCAAGCTTTATATGTACAACGAATCCGGTGCAGATGTTACAATCAATCCGTTTGCCGCAACAATTGGCGCAACAGGAACAGTAAATACAGTTACCTTTATAGAAGATACGGGCTATAACGCTGCAGTCCTCAAATCCCTGCTTTATGTTCTTGCTGCCTCTGAGCCTGGAAATTTCTATTTTGGTGCTATCCGCGAAACAGATAAGACTGTTACTCCCGAAATAAAGGTCTTTAATGATTGTGTTGTATTTTTCCCTTATTTTAGTAACAAAGCCTTTGGTTGCTTTGTTTTTATGAATGGAAGGGCAGTTTCTCTTGAAGATTTCTGTATGCTTTATGGCGAAGATTATGTATATCTTACAAGAGCACGTGCCAGCAACAACTTCTTCCCGGAATAATAATACAAGATGAAAAAACTAACAGTACTTTTATTCATAATGTTCTTTTCATGTTTGAGCATGAAGCTTTTTGCTCAAGGCTCTTCTGCTCCTTCTGAACTGGACATTTATAACGAAATTAACATTTATTCAAATGCAAAATACTATCCCGGCGTAATTGAACAGACAGAGCTTCTGGAAAAGAACTTTCCCGGCTCGGTTTTTATTGTTCCCGCCCGCATAGAAAAAGCAAATGCCCTTATAATTCTTAACCGCTATGAACAGGCACAGGAAACTCTTTTGGAGGTGCTTTCTTCCCTTCATTTTGGCGACGAGTCTTATGCCCGCTGCTGGTGCTATCTGGGAAAAGCCTATTATTACGGCAAGGATTATATAAGTGCACTCAATGCCTTTTACACAGTCTGCGATGTAGAAAACCGCGAAGAGACAAAGGAATATTATTATCCTTCGGTGCTCTATGCCGGCAGAATCAATTTCTTTATGGAGCAGTACGATAAGGCTGTTCCGCTGCTGGAATATGTGGTTGCAAACGGGTCGCACTATACCACCGTGGAATATGACGAAAGCCTGCAGAAGCTTTGTTTTGCTTATAACAGCTGTGCAGAATATGATAAAACCATAAGCCTTTATTCAAGGCTCGAGCCAACGGATTTTTCAGAGGGTGTTTATTCGGCACTTACAATTTATGCTGCCGACGCTTATGAAAAAAAGGGGCTTGTTCAGAAGGCCTACGAGGTTCTGAACAAAAATCAGAATCAGGACTTTAAGGAAATGCTTGCGGCCTTCCGCCTGAACCTTGGAGTGGCTGCTTACGGAAAAAAGGATTATGACGGCGCCCTTGAATATTTTAAGCAGGCAAAGGATACAGAGTCACAAAAGGTTCTGCTCAATGTTTTTGTTTACGAGCAAAAAATAGCCCTGGATAAAAATGGAGCGTCTGCCGCAAAAGAGGTTCGCAGTGCCCTTGAACAGAATGAAGAGCTGTTCCTTAATTCCGAGCTTGCCGGTGCACTTGATTCTTACCATGCACTTATGCTTCGCTGTCTTGCCTTTGAAGGTGGCAGTCCGGACGAGGTGCTTGCGCTTTATCAAAAAATCCAGGAGCCTTGCGCCCAGGATGCCTATACTGCCTGTGTTGTTATAGAAGCAAAAAATCCGGTGCTTGCACAAACACTCCTTGCTCCATTTATAAAGAACACAGACTGTGCAAGACTTTATGCAGCCCTGCTTGCACGCAATGGTGAATACGAAGCTTCTGCAAATCAGTATGCGGCGCTCTACAAAAAGAATGCACTTTCAAATGCAGAGAAAATTGAATACGCCAAGGTTTTATACAGACAGAAAAAATGGAAGGACGCCCGCGATATTGCACTGAGTGCAAATCATACAGTGTCTGCTTATATGGCAGGCCTTTGCGAATTCAATCTGGCAAATTACAAAAGCGCCTGCGACTATCTTACACGCTATGTTAATTCAAAGCCAAAGAACGAGCAGTATAAAAAGACTGCACAGTTTTATCGTGGACTTGGGTTTTATAAAAACCAGTCTTATAAGGATTCCTACTCGGTTTTTGCAGATTATGTAAAGACCTATACAGTCAATGATTCCTACCGCTACCGTGCATACGAGTTTGCAGCAAAATCAGCCCTCATGAATTCGGAGCTCAAGAATGCTGCTTCGATGGCACGCGGGATGATTGATGCCTCTACAACACAGAAACAAAAGCAGAATGCAGTAATATACTGTGCAGACATTTACAGCGACTGCCGCGAGTACGACAGTGCAATCAAGCTGCTTTCGGATTATACAAAGGATTCTTCTGATTTTGCCGTTCAGTGTCTGCTTGCAACCGCCAAGGTATACGAAAAAAAGGGCGAGCTTAAAAATGCCGACTCAACCTATCAGACGGTTATCACAAAGTTCCCTGGCACTGCTGCTGCAGAAGATGCAAGCTACCGTTGCGGCGAGATTTATTATTCAGCACAAAAATACGAAGAAGCCGAAGCACGCTTTACAAAATACATTTACAGCTTTGTAAACGGCAGGTATTCAGATGCAGCCTGGTACTTTAGCGGCGACTGCAATATGAAGCTATTAAAATACGACAATGCAATCATGCAGAATAATACTCTGGTTACAAAGTATCCGGACAGCATTTATTCTTACGGTGCTTATAAAAATCTTTTGCAGGCCTATTACGCTCAGGAGGATTACCGCGAGGCTCTCATAACCGCAAAGCTGCTGGTTCAAAAATACCGCAGTCAGGCAGAGTCCGATGGAATGGGTCAGCGCATAATAGAGCTTGAACGTATAGTTGGTGGAGACGACCGCTCTATTGTAGAAAAGAATACCGAATACGAGCGCGCAGGAAAAACAACTACTAAAAAAGGACGAAACGCAGGCTCAGAACTGGTTCAGCTTTATGCAGCCAACGGCGAAGCTTCCAAGGCCTTTGAACTGGCAACAGAGCTTCTAAAATATCAGAAGGATGGAGATGAAATGCTCAACGCTGCTGCAAATGCAGAATATGTAGCCGGCTATTATTACAGCCAGGGACAGAGCGCAAAGGCAGCAGAATATTATCTTAAGGCGGCAGAATACTATAGAGCCGGTGGTTCTGGAGACAAGGACAGAGCGGCATCGGTGCTTTATTCTGCAGTAGATTCATTTGTGTCGGCAGGTATGACAGGCGATGCCAGAGTAACTGCAAATCTTCTTGTGGAGCTGTATCCAGAAACAAAGCAGGCCCAGAAGGTAATGAATCTCTTAAAGTAAGGGGGAAATATGAAAAAGCTTTTGAAATATATTTTTACCGGATTTTTAGTTGCAGGTTTTGCAGTAAACGGATTTGCCCAGAGCGCTTCTGATGCAAATGCCCAGGACGCACAGATTGAGCTTCCTGATTTGACTACGGTAGTTACTTCAGAGGATGAACAGGAAACTGCACCTACTCCCGATTTTGAAAATGTGCTTGATCATATTTATAATTCGGGCGAGCTTGTGCCTGAGCTTCCACAGGCTTCGGTTGGTGCCGACGGCGAGGTTGTTTCTGCCGGAGACAGCGCTTACGAAAAAGACATTTATGCTTCGGGTCAGATTGGCGGCGGATATCCTGCTCTCTTTTCCGGCAACTTTGAGGTTTCAAGACTCTTTGGTGCAGATCCGTTCCGCATAGCCTTTAATCATTATTCGGCATCGGGCTTTGCTAATCATCATCTGGCAGACGGCTACAGCAACAAGAACACCTGGATAGAGCTTGAAAAAGATTTTATCCGTCAGAATCTTACTGTTGAATTTTCAGGCCGCTATGAAGATATAGGCAACGGACTTCAGAGCAAGGCCGAAAGTGTTTCTGCAAACAATCAGGATTCCATAGAGTTTGATGGAAAAATCCTGTGGAATTTTGCCGGTGATTTTAATCTTAACTTTTATGTAGATTCAGAATTTTATTACCGTTATGCAGACGTAACCTACAACAGCACAGAAGGCTTTGTGGTTCAGGACTGGATAAAAAATACCTCCCGCGTTACTGCAGAGCCAAAGCTTGAATTGTCATGGGTTCATAACGGCTTTAATATTTCGCTCGACGGCTTTTATTCACTGGAGGCCTGGAGCAAGGTTTCTAACCGAGGACAGTTTGATTTTAACTTTGCCTGGTCAAACGACAGCATTAAAGTTTATACAGGAGTTGGAGTTGTTGTCGGAAATAACATAGGACAGAATCCTGTGGTGGTTCCATTTAAGGTTGGAATAGACGCTTCTCTGCCGGTTTATTTTTCGGACAGAAGATTAAGCCTTTCTTTGAACGGTGGAATTGATACTACACGCCTTACAACCTCACAGCTTGAACGCAAATATAAGTTTTCTGGCATGAATCAGTTTACAGGAGAAACCTCCGACTGGTTTGGAAATCTTAGCATTCTTGTTCCGCTCAAAACTTCCTTTACAGGAAAGGCTGCGGCAAGCTACAGGACAACAGCCTTCAGAAACGGGGAGTGGGCACCGTCTTATTCAAGCGACAGCCTTACAAACGGACTCTACGGTTTTTCTCAGCGTGAACACGACGAGCTTAGTACAGATTTTTCTTTTACCTGGAAGTACAAGCTTTTTGCAGCAACAGCAACCTATCATGCAAACTGGCTGGACATTCCTGTTCTTGAAAACCGTCATACAATTGATTTGAGCTTTGCCCTGCAGAGTCAGAAGGGACGCTGGGGTGCCAGTTTAGATACAGCCTATCTTCTGGACGTAAGCGACAATAAACCTGTAATTAATCTGGAAGGCTATGTGCAGGTATCAGATGCCGTACGCATTGTACTTTCAGTAAATGATATGTTAAAATTACTTGGAGCAGAGGAGCGTTCCTATGCCGGACAGTACGCTGCCAACGGTGGAAACGCAATGCTATTAGTGAAATTCTTATTTTAGGAGCAAATATGTTAGAAACACTTAAATCTGGTGGACTTTTGATGATTCCAATCATTTTGTGCGGAGTCATTGCAACCTTTATTATAGTTGAACGCTGCATTTATTTTGCAAGCATCCGTAAGCGTGATGAAAAGCTCATGCAGAATGTAAATGCAAGTCTTGCAGTCGGCGATTTTGAAGCCTGTGGAGTTGCGTGCGCTCAGGCAGATACCCCAATGTCTCAGGTAATCAAAAAGGCAATAGACTGCCGCCGCTACGAAGAACGCGATATCCGTGACCTTGTAGAAGCCGAGATGGATTTTGTTGTACCTCGCTTTGAGCATTTCCTTACCCCGCTTGGAACCATTGCAAATATTGCAACCCTGCTTGGACTTTTGGGAACAGTTACCGGTAACATCAAAGCCTTTGGTGTTCTGGGTGCCGGTGGTTCAATGGGTGACCCTGCCTTGCTTGCAGGTGCCATTGCCGAAGCTCTGGTTACAACAGTTGCCGGTTTGATTGTTTCAATTCCATCGGTAATTTTCCATAACTATTTTGTTTCACGCGTAAACCGCAGAATTGTTGAGATGGAAGCACACGTTACTTCTGTCGTATTAAAGCTTACAGGACGAGTAAGATAATGAGATTAAGAAGCAAGAGGGGTAGTATCCGTTCAAACGTCGATATGACCCCTATGATTGATATAGTTTTCCAGCTGATTCTCTTTTTCCTTGTTTCTACAACCTTTGCAATTTTGCCGGGAATCAAGCTCAAGCTGCCTTCGAGCCACACCTCTGAGGGCACCTCGTACAAGGGAATTACAATCACAGCCGATGCCGACGGACTTTTGTTCTTTAATGAAAAGGAAGTTGCCTTTGACGAGCTTGGAAACGAGCTTGTAATGTTTGACACCGGCGACGTAAAAAAGGATGAGTTCCCTGTTTCCCTGGAAGCCGACAGCGAAGTCACCAACGGCACCATCGTAAAGATTTTTGACGTTATCCGCGAAAGCGGCTACGCCGTCATAAACCTTCGCACCGCCACAGAAAAATAGGATAATCGCAAGTATGGTTAAGCAGCCCCTTTTTGGACAAGACCGTTCTCCTCACCAGACCAGCATGTTACTAAGCAGCATCATCACCCTTGCTGCCTGGATCATTTTCTGCATCATGAGCCTAGTAATAAAATTCAAGCCCCAGACCCCGCAGTACAAAGAAGTCCAGATTGTATTGAGCAGCACGCCAGTGGTGGAGAAGGAAGAATCATCAGCCGAACAAGCCGCTGCTGCAGCACAAGAAGAACTTGCGGTAGCTGAACCTGTCGAAGCACCGGAAATTCCAAATCCTGTTGAAACTCCTGTCGCAGAGTCTAAGGTTGAAGCGCCTAAGAAGGAAGCTGCACCAGCACCAACCCAGACTAAGACACCTCCAAAATCTCAGGCACAGAATAAAACTCCGCCTAATGTTGAAAAAACATATACAAAAGTTGAAGAGCCAGTTACATACGGTACTTTCTTAGGTGATGATATTGATTTTGGAACAAAGAATAATTCTAATAAGGATGTTGACTGGGATAATATGTTCAATAATGCTACTGTTAGTAATACAGATAATTCAAATCCAAAAACAGTTACTACAAATTCTGGTTACTCAGGTTCTCAAGGAACAGCAAGTAATACACCAATCACTCCAGTTCGATCAAATGATAATACGAATGATAAACCAGATAATAATTCTACACTTTCAGATAAGGATCTCGATAGGATAAGAAAAGCAGTTATTTCAAAAGGAACAGGCTCTAATGGTATCGAAACATCTCTTGAATCTACTACAAGTAGTTCAGATTCAAAAACTATAACAATGTCTGATGGTACAACTCGTAAGATTATTAAATCATCTCCAATAAATTTGTCCGAACAAGCTTCAAAGACTATTGATTTTGATTTAATGACAGTAAAAATTACTTTTCGTGTATTAACAGATGGAAATGTATTACCTAGTAGTATCAAAATTGATAAGGCTATTTTCTTAGATGATATTGTTATTAAAGAAATAAATGAGCAAATAGTACAATGGATTCTTGCACCTGCCGATAGCGAAGCAGTTGCTGTATTTGATCTTACAATTAAAAGGAAATAGTTTTCCTTTATTAATACTATTTTTTTCGCATTATTCCTTATAAATGGTGTTGCGGGACGCAGGAAAAAGAAAGTAAGGGGGGACCGGCAGTGGGGCAGCCGCGTTTACGCCGGCTGACGCACGGATGACGGGGGATACCTTGCTTTTTTTTCCGTCGCTGGGACCCGCCATATTACTTCGCTAATAATGCGAAAAAAATCAATACTGATATACTAGTATGCAAGTTTTTCTTGAGATTTTTCCTCCTTCGTGTTATTATGAAATGTAGAGGGAAAATCATCTTTTGGGAGACTTTTTACTATGGAAATGACGCTCAGATGGTACGGAACAGGCTTTGATTCCGTAACCTTGCAGCAGATTCGTCAGGTACCGGGGGTGCATGGCGTAATAACTACCTTATATGATTCAGTTCCGGGTGATGCCTGGGAAGCAGACGCAATAAAAAAGCTTAAAGACGAAGTAGAAGCAGCCGGACTCAAAATTGCCGGTATTGAAAGCGTAAATATTCACGATGACATAAAAATTGGCGGCGGCGATCGTGACAAATACATCGAAAACTATATAAAAACACTCGAACGCCTTGGTCAGCAGGACATTCATATGGTCTGCTACAACTTTATGCCTGTTTTTGACTGGACCCGCAGTGAGCTTGCACGTGTCTGCGAGGATGGTTCAACAGTTCTGGCCTATAATTCAAAGGCAATTGACGGCGTAAAACCGGAGGACATGTTCAATTCAATAGACAAGGATTCCAACGGCTTTATTTTGCCTGGCTGGGAACCGGAGCGCATGGCCCGTGTAAAAGAACTTTTTGCAATGTATTCCGAAGTTGACGAAGAAAAGCTTTTCAACAATCTTGTTTATTTCTTAAAGGCAATTATGCCTGTGTGCGATAAATACAATATTGATATGGCAATTCACCCTGATGATCCTGCCTGGCCTGTATTCGGGCTGCCACGCATCATCACAAGTCAGGATAAGGTTTGCCGCATGCTCAAGGCTGTAGATAATCCACACAACGGTTTAACCTTCTGTACCGGCTCTTATGGTACTAACCGCAAAAACGACCTGTGTGAATTCATTAAGGCTGCAACCGGACGCATTCACTTTGCGCATATCCGCAACCTTAAGTTTAATACTGCAATTGATGATCCTGTTCTTGACTTTCAGGAATCTGCACATCTTTCCAGCGCCGGCACCTTTGATATGTTCAAGATTGTGCGCACTCTTTACGAAACAGGCTTTGACGGAGTTATCCGCCCAGACCATGGCCGCATGATCTGGGGTGAAAAGGCTATGCCCGGCTACGGCTTGTACGACCGCGCACTTGGTGCAACATATCTTCAGGGCCTTTGGGAAGCGTGTGAAAAGACAATTGACCGCAGCAATGTGAAATTATTTAAATAAATATTGAATAAACTGCTTAAAGCCTTTTGACCAGACTTTCCATACATGTCCGGCACCTTGAACAACATCGCTATCAAATTGTTCAATTCTATTCCATTCAGACATTACCGGAACATAGGCACAGAAGCCGGGGTAGAAGGGATCGTCTGCAGAGCCGCAAGCCATGTAAAGAAGCTTTATTGACAGGTTTTCATCCGGGAAGGTTTTTTCTACCTGATTTATATATACAGCTGGATCAAGATAGCCGGAGCCCATATCAAAACCAACTGTATATGGTGTACAAGAAAAAGCACCAAAATAAGAAATTAAATCAAGACACTGACCGATTCCAATTTCCATTGTCTGCTCTGCACCCATTGAAAGACCAGCCATGGCGACATTTTCACGGCCGTCAAGAATATTAAAGTTTTCTCTAAGATATGGAAGAAGATCATTTCTCAGTTCTTTTCCAAATTCAAGAACACCGGCTCTGTTTGAATAACCCATTTCTTTGCTCCAGGTTTTATCTGAAACTCCGTTTGGTGTTACAAGAATAAATTCCTTTATTTCTCCGTTAGCCATGCCTTCATCAAGTGCGTCTCTTATTTCACTATATGAAAAATTAAGTGTCCAGGTAGATTCGTTTCCACCGTTTCCGTGCATCAATATTACAACCGGATATTTTACAGCTGTATCCTCGGCATTATAACCGGCAGGCAGATAAACAAACGCGCGCTTATTGTATTTGTCTTGAGCGGTCAAGCTGTCTTCTGCAACAGTATAATCCCGGGTAGGGTAGTTGATTTCAATTACCTGACCTTTTGGTTCTTCTTCCGGTTCAACAGCTGTTGTTGCACATGAAAATAACAATAATGAAAAGGCTGTTGTTAAAAGCAATGTTTTGATAAGTTTTTTAAGCATTTGAAAAGTGAGCTCCTTTTAAGTTTTTCGCGCTTTGTTCACGCAGGATAATTTATTATATAATGGGCCGTGGATAAAAGCAAATTATTAAAAAAAAATAGATTTGTATACTAGAATTCAAGTTGAAAATCATTTTAATCGGTATTATACTAAAGCTAATATTAATTGAGGTGCTAAAATGAAGCTTACAAAAGACGGAATTAAAAATATATCTGAATGGGAAAGCAAGGGTTATTCCCTCCCAAAATTTGACCGTGAAAAAGTAGAAGCCGCAACAAAGGCAGAGCCGTTCTGGATTCACTTTGGAGCCGGAAATATTTTCCGTGCGTTTCAGGCAAATGTTGTTCAGAAGCTTTTGAATGACGGTGTGCTTGACCGCGGCCTTGTTGTTGCAGAAGGCTACGACTATGAAATCATAGAAAAAATGTATCGTCCTCACGACAACATTGGAGCGCTTGTTACCTTAAAGTCCAGCGGCTCCGTAGAAAAAACTGTTGTAGGTTCTATTATGGAAGCCCTTGCTGCAGATACAGAAAACGAGGCAGACTGGGCACGCCTTTTAGAAATATTCCGTATGCCGTCGCTTCAGATGGTGACCTTTACTATTACAGAAAAGGGCTATCTCCTTCGCAATGCAAGCGGAGTTATGATGCCCGGTGTTGAGGATGATTTTGCTGCAGGTCCTGTTTTGCCAAAGTCATACATCGGCAAGGTTGTAACACTGCTTCATGCACGCTACACAAACAACGAGCTTCCTGTTGCAATGGTGAGCATGGATAACTGCTCTCACAATGGAGACAAGCTTTATGCCGCTGTAAAAGAGTTTGCAGAGGAATGGGAACGCCGTGGTGTTTGCAAGCCTGGCTTTTTAGCTTATGTAAATAATCCTGGAAAGGTAAGCTTTCCTTGGACAATGATAGATAAAATTACTCCGCGCCCGGATGCAAAAATAGAAAAGATTTTAGCCGATGACGGAATAGAACAGCTTGAGCCTGTAATTACTTCTAAAAAAACTTATGTTGCTCCTTTTGTAAATGCAGAGGAGTGCCAGTATCTTGTTATAGAAGATGCTTTTCCTAACGGCCGCCCGGAATTGGAAAAAGCTGGCCTTTATTTTACCGACCGCGCAACTGTAGACAAGGTAGAAAAGATGAAGGTGTGTACCTGCCTGAATCCGCTGCATACCTTCCTTGCCGTTAGCGGCTGCTTACTCGGTTATACTCTGATTGCTGATGAAATGAAGGATCCGGATTTGCTTCGTCTTGTAAAACGCCTTGGTTACGAAGAAGGGCTTCCTGTTGTCGTAGACCCTGGAATTATCAAGCCGCGCGACTTTATTGATGAGGTTGTAAATATCCGTATTCCAAATCCTTTTATGCCGGATACACCTCAGCGTATTGCGTGCGACACTTCACAAAAGCTCAGCATCCGTTTTGGAGAAACAATAAAGGGGTATCTTGCGCGTGCAGATTTGAACGTGGCAGACCTTAAGGTTGTTCCGCTTGTATTTGCCCTGTGGCTTCGCTACCTTCAGGCAATTGATGATAATGGAAATGCATTTGAATTGAGCCCGGATCCGTTGTTGGACGAGTGCAGAAAATATGTATCAGCTGTGGTCCCTGAGGCTCTCGAAGGGCCACAACTCGACGACCTCCTTCACCGCGCCGACATCTTTGGTGTAGACCTGTTCGAAGCTGGCCTTGCCGACAAGGTAAAGGATTATTTTTCAAAGCTTACAGCAGGAAACGGTTCCGTAAGAAACGTGCTCAATTCCTTGTAGTGTGTCATGCTGAACTTGTTTCAGCATCTACATCGGTCTAACGCTTCATTAATATTTTCAAAAATATTTTCGCGGCCCAGCTTATCGGCCATGCCTGTTTTTTCAAGCAGCAGGTATGGCTGTGTATGAATACCGCTTATGACAATTGTAATTCCCTTACGGTCGCAGGCAGCCTTACACTGTTCCAATGCCTGAATACCACCGGCATCAAGGTAGATGGTGTTGCGCATGCGCAGGACAAGATACTTACAGTTGGTGCGTGCACGTTCGGTTGCAACTTCAAACTTTCGTACGGTTCCAAAAAACAGAGGACCTTCAATTTCGTAAACAAAGGTGTCTGCCGGAATATCAAGATTTTCAGAAGGCTGGTCCTTTTTAATACCGCCTGTAATAATTTCGCGTTCGTTCTGAACCTCAGAAAGATCTATCATCTTTTTGATAAAGAAGAAAGCAGCAAAACCAAGCCCAACTTCAATTGCAACGGTAAGGTCAACAAAAACAGTAATCAAAAATGTAACGAGGAAAACTGTGATATCAGATTTTTGTCCGTGCATGAGTGAGCGTATTGCAGGAAAGCCCGCCATGTTCCAGGCAACGTTAATCAAAACTGCGGCAAGGGCGGCCATTGGAATATAAGCTGCATATTTACCGGCAAACAAAAGGATAATCAAAAGTGTGATTGCATGGATAATTCCCGCAATCGGAGTCTTTCCTCCGTTTTTAATATTTGTAGCAGTACGGGCAATTGCACCTGTAGCCGGGATTCCTCCAAAAAGCGGACTTGCAATATTGGCAATTCCCTGGGCAATGAGCTCTGTGTTTGAATCATGCTTGGTACCAATCATACCATCGGCAACTACTGCACTCAAAAGAGATTCAATAGCGGCAAGCACTGCAATAGAAACTGCGGTAGGGAACAGCGTTGTAATTGTCTTAATGTTGATCGCAGGAAGCATTGGCTTTGGCAGAGTGTTTGGAATTACAAAGTGCTGGGAGCCGTCTGCAAAGCTTCCGATTGTATCGGTTTTGAGCCCGCAGGTTTTTTCAAGCACAATACTTACAACGGTTGCAAGAATAATAACAACAAAGCTACCAGGAATCTTTTTAATAAACTTAGACCAGATAAAAATAAATGCAAGGCAGATTGCAGCCATGGCAAAGGAGTACCAGTTTATTGTAGCGGCAGACCTTATATACACAATAATCTTTGGCAAAAAGTCTCCCGGCATTTTGGAATACTCTTCTCCAAGAATCATCATTGGAGTTGTAAAATCCGGACGAAGACCAAAAAAGTCTCCAAGCTGTCCGGCGGCAATGGTTACCGCAATACCTGCAGTAAAGCCTGTAACAATTGTGTAAGGAATAAACTTTACAAGACCTCCCATCTTAAAGGCGCCAAGAAAAATCAAAATTATACCAGCCATAACGGTTGCAGTTGCAAGACCACTCAAACCATATTGTGCAACTACTCCATAAACAATAACGGCAAAGGCACCTGTTGGACCACCAATTTGAACACGGCTTCCGCCAAGTGCAGAAATACAAAAGCCTGCAATGATTGCTGTAAAAAGTCCGGCCGCAGGATTTACTCCCGAAGCAATGGCAAAGGCAATGGCCAGAGGCAGGGCTACGATTCCGACAATTACGCCGGCAATAAGATCACTTACAAATGTTTTGGAATTGTAATTTTTTAATGAATTAATAAGCTCAGGTTTAAACATAATGAAAATGATTATAACGATTTTACGTCAAAATGTCATGCAAGACTTTTTGCCCATGTTGTGATATACTAGAATGAGAGGAAAATATGAAAGCGTTTTTAGACGAAAACTTTTTATTGCAGAGCGAACCTGCTCAGATTCTTTATCATAAATATGCAGAAAACCAGCCCATCTTTGATTTTCACAATCATTTAAGTCCGCAGGAAATATTTCAGAACAAGCCGCTTGGAAATCTTGCAAATGCCTGGCTGGATCATGATCACTATAAATGGCGTGCAATGCGTGCTGCCGGAGTAGATGAAAAATTAATTACCGGTCATCTTAATCCCGACGGAAGCGTAAAGGAGACAACTGCAGAAAATGATTACAAACGATATCTTGCTTTTGTAGAAACACTTCAGCTTTGTGTTGGAAATCCTCTTTATCACTGGAGTCATCTGGAGCTCAAGCGCTATTTTGGAATTGATAAACCTGTAACGCCTGACAATGCCCGCAAAATCTGGGATGAATGTAATGAGCTTCTTTCTGAAGTAAAATTTGCTCCACAGGGACTTCTCAAAAAAATGAATGTAAAGGAGCTTTGTACAACTGATGATCCTCTGGATAGTCTTGAATGGCACAAAAAGCTTGCAAAAGGTGAAATAAAGGTTCGTCCTTCCTTCCGCCCGGATATGGTGCTTGCCGCAGGAAGTACAGGCTTTGCAGATTATATTTCAAAGCTTCAGGAAACAGACGGCACACGCTTCCGTTCAATTGATGATATGCTCGAGGCTCTTGGACGCCGCATGGATTTTTTCAAGCAGAACGGCTGTGTAGTGAGCGACCATTCCCTCGAAAATGATTTTTATCTTCCTACCAACTGGAACGATGTTAATTATATTTTTGAAAAAGCCTGGATCGGCAAAAAGCTTAGCCGCGAAGAAATTGCAAAATATAAGGGCTGGGTGCTTATTCAGCTTGGCAAGCTTTATGCGCAAAAGGGCTTTGTAATGCAGATTCATATTGGTGCTCTGCGCGACAACAATACTGCAATGCTCGAGGCCACAGGAAAAAACATCGGGGAAGACAGCCTTAACGATTTTAATTTTGCTCCACAGCTTAGTGCTGTCTTGAATGCAGTTTATTCTGCCTCTCCTGATGCGCGCACAATTTTGTATAACCTTAATCCAAAGGATAATGAAGCGCTTGCAACAATGGCAGCAAATTTCCGCAACTGTCAGTTTGGTCCTGCCTGGTGGTTCAACGATCATAAGGATGGAATAGAAGAACAGCTGCGTGTATATTCCCGTACCGCACCGCTTGGTTGTTTTGTAGGCATGCTCACCGACAGCCGAAGCTTTCTTTCGTACCCGCGTCACGAATACTTCCGCAGAATACTGTGCAACTATGTGGGCAATCTGGTAGAGCAGGGCGAATTCCCTTGGGACGAAGAGCAGCTTGGTGCACTTATTAAGAAAATCTGCTGGGACAACGCTGTAGAATTCTTTAAATAAGACTTTTTTTCAAGCCTTTTAATATCAGATAAACCGTGTTATAATATTTTCATGAATCGAAGAATTGCTGTCCTTGCTTGTGGCTGGAGCTCTTATTTTCTAAAAGATTTTATTCACGGAATGATGCGCACCGTCGAAGGCAAAAACATCGACATATATGTGTTCAACACCTATAATTATGTTGAATACTCAGGCTTTCCAAACTCCACCGGCTTTTCAATTTTTAATCTTATCAATTATGAAGAGTTTGACGGTGTTGTAATTCTTTCGGATTTAATCGGCAATCCAAGAGTCCTGGAACGCGAACGTCTTCGTATCCTTAAGGCAAAAAAGCCTGCCATTTCCATCAATAAAAAAATGCAGGGAATCTGCTGTCTGCGCGTAGACAATTATACTGGCATGTACGATGCGCTAGCTCATCTTATAAAAATGCACAATGTTTCGGACATAGCTTATCTTTCGGGAAAGGAGCAGTCGGTCGATATTTCAGAACGCTATAAGGCTTACATGGAAGTTCTTAAGGATAACAGCATTGCCTTTGATAAGGATAAGGTTTATACAATAGAATCCTGCGATTACCACCGTGCCTATAGATTTTTTGATGATTATGTAAAATCCGGAAAAAAGCTTCCTCAGGCCTTTTGCTGTGCCAACGATTTACTTGCCATGGCTCTGCTAAAGGTTTGTCTTGAAAATAAAATCAAGGTACCGGAACAGCTCAAAATTGTGGGCTTTGATAATATTACCGAAGCGCAGTGTACAAAGCCTTCTCTTACAACGGTAAAAAACTGTGCAGACCTTCTTGGTGTAGAAGCAGTAACCCGACTTATCCGCGGTGTTAATCCGATGCAGGTGCTCAATGTAAAAAGCACGCCTGTTTTCCGTAGCTCCTGTGGCTGCGGTTATTCTGCAACCAGCGAACAGAATCTTTTTGCCTTAAACATTCTGGATGAGGCAAACAAGAAGGAAGAGTTTGACAGTCACCTTGAAACGCTTGGAGAAATTTTTACAGAAGCCGCAGATGTTTTTACCCTGCTTACAAATCTTGAAAACTTTTTTGTAAAGTCACACAGATTCGAAGGTACGGATTTTTGTATTTTTATGAAATCCGACTGGAACTCAGTTCTCATCAATTCTGCCGAAAATCTTCCGCAGAATCTAAGCTATGGAACTCAGGTTCAGGCTATCTGTTCAGTTCTGGATAATCAGAAATATCTTAGAGAGCTGCTGCCTGCAAAGGATCTTATTCCTTCAAAAATGAAAACCACGGACAAAAGCAATGTCTTTTTATTCATGCCGGTTTTTCATCACTCTTATGTTCATGGTTATTTTGTTGCAAAAAACAATCTTACGATGATAGATAACCGCTACGGCTATATGTGGACACGAAGCATGGGAACCGGCATAGAGCACTTCCGCAAAAAGAATATGTTCAAGCAGATGAGCCAGCAGTACCTTAAGCTTTCTACAAAGGATGCACTTTCGGGAGCTCTCAACCGTCAGGGATTGGACAAGCTTGCCAAGCCGTTTTATGCGCATAATAAAAAGAACGGACTTACTACGGTATTGTTCTTTGTTGATATAAACAAGATGAAGCATATTAATGATGAGTTCGGTCATTTGCACGGAGACCTTGCCGTAAAAACTGTTGCCGCTGCTGCAATGGAAACGGTTCCAAAAAACTGGCTTTGTATACGCTATGGTGGAGACGAATTCCTTATTGTAGGAAGCAGCAAAAATTATAATGGTGAAGATTACTGTGAGCTTATAAAAAAACGTCTTGCTTCCAAAACCTCTGTAATGCATCTGCCGTATAATCTTACTGCCAGCGTTGGAACTTATTCCGTGCCACCGCAGTCGGAGCTTACTCTGGAGCAGGCGGTAGAAACTGTAGACAATATTATGTATGAACAAAAGCAGGCCTTCCATAAAGAGGATGACAAAAAATGACAGGCAGAAAAATAAACGCTTTAGCTTTCTTTCTTAGCTTTGTTCTGGCAGCCTTTTTAATTTCCTGTGTAAGCTCAACTTACATCGAAAAAGATCATACAAAGAATCTACAAAAGCTTAAGGAGTGCAAGCCTTATACCTCAGAAGCGGTTTCGTTTGAATTTCAAAAGCTTGTTGATGAAGACGAGGCTGCTTTAATCCGTAGTTATTTTAAAGAAAATGCAGGGCTGGATCTTGAGGCCCTTGCCGCTTCTTCAAAAACCACCTGGGAAAAATCTGTGGAGCTTGCGTGCTTTGTTGCAAAAAATATTCCGCATGATAACCAAAAGGAATGGCTTGATGACAGGAGTGCAATTTCGTTGTGGGAATATTCAAGACGTGTTAAGACAGGCTTTAATTGCCGCTGGCACAGTATTATTTTGAGTGAGCTTATGCTTGCTGCTGGAATTAAAAATCGATTTATAACCTGTCTTCCTCAGGATAAAAACGACGGCGACTGTCATGTAGTAAATCTGGTATGGCTTGAAGAGCTTAATAAATGGGCTATGATAGATTCTGATATGGTGGAGTATGCTACAGACTATGAGGGGACTCCGCTTTCTTTGGAAGAAATGCGCGAATATCTTATTGCGGGTAAAGACTTTTATATAAAGGTCCTTCCGGGCTTTGAAAATTACTGGGTTGCACAGGAAGCCGGTATTAATTATATGCAGGCCTATTGGGCAAAAAATCTTTACTGGTTCTGTGAGCATACAACCTACGGCTTTGGACTTGAAGGGAAAAGAACTCTTCCAGGCAGCTATGTTGCACTCGTTCCGCCTGGTTATGATTGTTCTCATCAGTCGGCAAATGAAGTTACATCAAATGCGGCTGCCTTCTGGGACAGCTTCTAGGACAGACAAAAAAAGAAATTAAAATAGTGAGGTATATATGAAAAAGAATTTTGGAAAACAAACCTTTATGTATCCTATGCCGGTGCTTATTGTTGCAACCTATGATGAAAACGGAAATCCGGATGCAATGAATGCAGCCTGGGGCGGAATTCACGATACTAATCAGATTGGAATTTGTCTTGATAAAAGCCACAAGACCACAAAAAATATTGCAGCCACAAAGGCATTTACAGTTAGTATGGCAACCGCAGACTTTGTAAAGGAATGCGACTATGTTGGAATTGTAAGCGGTAATAATGAGCCCGATAAAATTAAAAAGGCAGGCTGGACCGTTACCAAATCTGAGTTTGTAAATGCTCCTGTTATTAATGAGCTTCCTATGGTGATTGAATGCGAGGTTGCCCAGATGAGTGAGGAGTGTGATTATATTGTCGGCAACATTATAAATGTAAGCGCAGATGAATCGGTTTTGACTGATGGTAAGCTTGATGCAGCAAAGCTCAAGCCAATATGCTATGACCCTGTAAGCCATAATTACAATGTATTGGGCGAGGTTGTAGGAAAAGCCTTTGCTGATGGAAAACAAATTAAATAAAAAATGATGACATTTTTGAAATTTAGTGTTAGAATGAAGTAACTGGTATACTAGTATATTAGATGCTTGTTTTATTATTGAGGCATATATGAATGATATATTAACACAGATTGGTAAAATAGGAATTGTTCCTGTTGTTGTTTTGAATAAGGTTAGCGATGCCGAGCCTTTGGCCCAGTCGCTTGTAGCAGGCGGACTTGCATGTGCAGAGGTGACCTTCCGTACAGACGCTGCCGAAGAAAGCATCCGCGCAATTGCAAAAAAGTTTCCTGATATGCTCGTTGGTGCAGGTACTGTTCTGACCACTGAACAGGTTGACCGCGCAGTTGGGGCAGGGGCCAAGTTTATTGTTAGTCCTGGCCTTAATCCTAAGGTTGTTGAATATTGTATTAAAAAAGGATATCCGGTTTGTCCTGGAATTATGACACCGACAGAGCTCGAGGTTGCACTTGGCTTTGGTCTTGATGTAGTAAAATTCTTCCCTGCAGAAAACGCCGGCGGTCTTAAGATGATTAAAGCTATGAGCGCTCCATACACAATGATGAAGTTTATGCCAACCGGTGGAATCAATGCAACAAACGTTCGCGATTATCTTGCATGCGATAAGATTCTTGCCTGTGGCGGAAGCTGGATGGTAAAGGGTGACTTGGTTTCAGCCGGTGATTTTGCTCAGATTGAAAAATTAACTCGTGAAGCAAGTGAAATTGTAAAGGAAATAAGAGGATAAATATGAAAGTAGTAACATTTGGTGAAATTATGCTGCGCCTGGAGCCGGAAGGCTATTTCCGTTTTGTTCAGGTAGATAAAATGACTTCTACCTTTGGAG
>JAFZYR010000044.1 GCA_017616165.1 Treponema sp. | reverse complement strand
CGTTGCTCACAGAAAAACAGGATTTTGATTCTAACAGGATGCTTGGCAAATACAAGCCGATGAATCTTGTTGATCAGGCTCTTGCTGCCATCCATTAAATAGCGTAGAAAGTTGACTTGTTCGTTGACTTTTTATGGGAGTTTTTATGGCAGTTATTACACCAAAGCGAAAGGATTATATTTCCTGGGATGAATATTTTATGGCAGTGGCAAAGCTTGCAGGCTTTCGTTCCAAGGATCCTAATTCTCAGGTAGGTGCCTGCATCGTTAGCAGCGACAACAAGATTCTTTCCATGGGCTACAACGGCTTTCCGCGCGGCTGTTCTGATGATGAATTTCCATGGGCACGCGAAGGCGACACGCTTGATACAAAATATGCCTATGTAACACACAGCGAGCTCAACGCAATTTTAAATTACCGCGGCGGTTCCCTCGAGGGCTGCAAGATTTATGTAACTTTGTTTCCATGCAACGAATGTGCAAAGGCAATAATTCAGTCGGGAATAAAAACAGTTGTTTATGCAGATAATAAATATGACGGCACTCCGTCGGTAGAGGCTTCTAAGCGTCTGATGAATGCTGCTGGGGTTCGCTACTATCAGTATGAGCCGACTGGCCGCAAGCTTGAGATAAACGTTTAAGCTTTAAGTAAGTGTCGGCTAACTCTGACCTTGCTTCGTGAATCTGGCGTATAAGGTCTGCATTTTCTTCAAGAGCCTGTGACTCTTCCAGAATCTGCTGGCCGGCACCCTCGGCGGTAAACTTTTTTTCGTTGATAAGATATTTAAGACGGAAAATAATTTCTACTTCGCGCTGAGTGTAGGTTCTGCGTCCTCCCAAATCCTTTTGCGGAGAAAAGCCCGGGACAACTTCTTCCCAGTAGCGCAAGACATGAGCCTTAATTCCTGTAAGTTCTTCTACTTCGCCGATTGAATAGGTCATACTATAATAATCATATACTTTAAATAAGAAACAGTCTATAATGGAATTATGAAGAATAAGTTTTTCTGTTTTATATATATGTGCCTGCTTGCTCTTTTGGTAACCGGTTGTGCTACCAAACCAACAGCACAGGAAAATGAAGCTGCCGCTCCAAAAAGTGAACCTCGCGTGCTCACAGTAATTAATAACGACGACCAGAACGAGCCTGAGGATTTGACTGCACAGCTTGAGCTTGCAGAGCAGACAGAACTGACCGACCAGAGCGAGCCGGAGGAAGAAGCAGTAACAACTCCAGCACACACCTTTGTAACAGAAATTAAAACCGAAGACGGTACTACCTATATTATCAATATTGCGGACATTGCACAGAGAATTAATTTTGCAAAGCTCAGTGCAGATAATTATGATTTAAACTATCAGGCAGTTTTGCCTTTGAGTCTTTCCTTCTGGGGCCGCGAGCTTCCTAAGGCCGGAGATACTGTAATTGTAAACTTTACCGGTACCAGCACACAGTCCATTCCTGCGCCTGTTTTTGCGGGACTGCTTGGAAACGGCTTTGGTGTTCAAATGGAATTCTGGGATAACCTTGTTTCGTTTGATGATGATGAAAACAATTATGTTTTATTTGCCCAGGATATAGAGGCCCTGCAGGTCTTTACAGCAAGCGCAACCTTTAAGGTATACGAGGACTGCCAGAACAATATAGCCCTGCATCTTGCTTATCCTTTTAAGAGTGACACCCAGGCCTGTATATGGCAGGTGTCTCAATAACGCTTTAGCACAAAAGTTTTATTTTTCTCGTTCTTCCCATTTCTGGCGGCTGGCTTTAAATTCAACCTGAACAGGAATGTTGTCGTAACCAAGGTCTTCGCGGATACGGTTTTTAAGATAGGTAACATACGGCTCGGGAACAACCTCCGGTCGTGTTGCAAAAATTACAAAGCTAACCGGATTTACGCTGCCTTGAGTCATATAGCGGATTTTAAAATGTGCAGTTTTACTTGCAGGAGGAGGGTAGCGTTCCAGCCAGTCCTGCAGCGCATTGTTGAGAGAAGAGGTTCCGATCTTTCTGGTAAGCTGTTCATAAAGCTCAATTGCAGTGTTAAGCAGATCCTTAATGCCCTTTCCCTCCAGAGCAGAAAGCGGAAGAATTGGTGCAAAGTCCATTTGTCCAAACATTATGTTTATCCATTCGCGGACCTGCTTTACAGCCTTGTTGCTCTGTTCTTCGCGAAGGTCCCACTTGTTCAAAACAAAAATGATTCCGCGGCCCTTTTCAAAGGCAAGCGAACAGATTTTTTTATCCTGCTCGGCAAGACCTTCTACGGCGTCTATCATAAGAAAAACTACGTCGCATTCATCCAGAGTTTTGATTGCGCGGTTTACAGAATAATATTCTACATCATCGTGTACGCGGGCCTTTCGTCTGATTCCCGCAGTATCAAGAACGCGGAAGTGGCGGCCTGCATAGTCAAATTCTCCTTCTACAACATCGCGGGTGGTTCCGGCATAGTCGCAGACAATGGAATTTTCTGAATGTGTAAGACGGTTAGAAAGCGTAGACTTTCCTGTATTAGGCTTTCCAAGTATTGCAATTTTGATTGGTCTGTCTGATGAAACAACCCGTGCCTTGCTAAAGTCGCAGCGGTCGGTAATCAATTTGGCAAGGTCGGTTATGTGGTCGCCGTGCTCTGCAGAAATCAATACAAGGTTTTCAAAGCCAAAGCGTGCATAGTTCCAGGCTTCGGCTTCGTTGCGTCCGCCTTCTGTTTTGTTTACGGCTGCAATGAGCTTGCTGCGGTACGGGCGCATTTTTAAAATGAACTCTTCATCTTCTCCGGTGATTTCGCCGGAATCAAGCAGCAGTACAACAACGTCTGCGCGTTCTATCATATCAAGCGAGCGTTCTACAACGTAATCATCCAGCTCTGCTTCTTTGGTACCGATGTCGCGGGTAAGCTTGTAACCGCCTGTGTCTACCAGATGAACCGGCTTGTTATTTATGATTGCAGTTGCTTCTACAGGGTCTCGGGTAACACCGGGCTGGTCGTTGGTAATGGCAATGCGTCTGTGCAAAAAGCGGTTGAACAGGGTAGACTTTCCGACATTCGGGCGTCCGGCAATTACAACAAGAGGAAGTCCTTCGTATTCGGCATCCTCGGGCTTTGCGTCGCCTGTAGCCTTTACAGTTCCGTCCGGCTCAAGGGTAATGCCTTGGGAATTATAGTCCGGGGTTATAAAATCAGGCATTTCCTGAACAGAGTCGTCTTGTTTTATCTGCTTTGGTTTTGAGAAGTCGGGTTTGTTTTTCTTCTTAGACATATTTATACCTGTTTTAATGGATTGCTTCACCCTGCGGGTTCGCAATGACGGTGTTTGTCATTGTCGGGCTTGACCCGGCAATCTTTAAAAATTATTAAGCCTGTTATCCGAAATGGCTTTGAGTTCTTCTATGGTAAAGCGGCTCAAAAGCTCCTTGGTGCTGCTGATCATTTTTGGACTCATACTAAGCTTACGAATTCCCATGCCTGCAAGCACCATAATGCTGTCCGGACGTCCTGCCATTTCTCCACAAACCGAAATAGGAAGATTTGCATGCTCTGCGGCAGTAATTGTGGTTTGAATAAGGCGAAGAACTGCAAGATTAAACTCGTTGTAAAGTCCTGTAACATGCTGGTTTTCGCGGTCTACACCAAGGGTATACTGGGTAAGGTCGTTTGTACCAAGACTGAAAAAGTCACTTACCTTTGCAAGACAGTCGCTGGTAAGGGCAGCAGAAGCTGTTTCTATCATAATGCCCACTGGAGTGGCAGGATTAAAATCAATTTTTTCGGCAGTAAGCTCGTCCTTTACTTCCTTGATGAGTGCGTGTACTTGCTTAACCTGCTCCATGCTCGAAATGAGAGGAAGCATAATCTGAAGGTTTCCGTAAATGCTGGCACGATAAAGGGCACGCAGCTGGGTTTTAAATACATTAGGGCACTCAAGACTAAGACGGATTGCACGGAGTCCCATAAGAGGATTTTTTTCGTCAAAGCTTGGCATATCTACCGAGTTAATGAGCTTGTCTCCACCGGCATCCAGGGTACGGATTGTAACAGGCTTGTCGCCCATAATTTCCAGAACCTGCTTGTAGGCTTCAAACTGAGTCTGCTCGCTGAAGGAACGCGCTGCCGCATTAAGGGAAGCTCCGTTCTGGCTCATATAAAGGAACTCTGTACGGAAAAGACCGATACCATCAGCGCCTTCTGCACGGGCAATTTCTGCTTCTTCGGGGGTACCGATGTTTGCATAAAGCTTGAACTGAGTACCATCCTGAGTAACAGCCGGCTTGTCCAGATATTTTTTGAGCTCCAGCTTGTGAGCAAATTCTTCGCGGATTTTTTCTTTATATTCGTCAATTGTAGTACGGTCAGGGCTTACAAGAACCTCGGCACTGGTACCGTCTATAATTACTGTTTCACCGTTGTGAACCTTTTTATTGATGTCTTCAAGGCCTGTGATTGTAGGAATGCCGTAGTTGCGGGCAAGAATTACAACGTGAGAAGAAACACCTCCCTGGCTAAGGGCAAGACCTGCAATTTTGCGCTTGGAAAGAATGATTGTGTCCGAAGAGCTGAGCGCATTTGCAAAAATAACTGCTCCGTCCGGTACGCTGTTTATATCAAACGGATGGATATCCAGCATTTCATCAAGAACGCGGCCAAAAACATCGGTAATATCCTGTGCACGCTCCGAAAGATATTCGTTTCCTGACTGACGCAGGCGCTGTGCATATTCTTCGGCCTTAAAATTGAGGGAGTATTCTATATTAAAGAGCTCTTTTTCGTAAAATTCGCGGGTTTCCTTTAAGAAAACCGGGTCCTCCAGCATGAGGATATAGGTTTCAAAAACTTCGCGCTGTATTTTATCCTTAGGATCTGTCTTAGAAAGCGACTCCAGATAATTAGTAAGCTCAAAAACAACCGACTGCGAAGCATATTCAAAGCGCTTCCAGCCGTCATTTATCTGGTCAATCTTTATGTGATGTTGAGAAATAGCCCTCTTTACCGGGTCCGGAATAACAAAAGCAGTGCCAATGCCAATTCCATCTGCGGCAGGTATGCCTAAAAATACTTCCATATCGTTATTATATCATAAAAAATATGTGAATTCTACATATATTACTTGGCCCCCGTTTTGTTCCTTCGCGCCAGAGTTTATTCTATAGCCATCTTCTTTTTTGAGGTATGTTTATTCATAGCCCAAAGCCCAAGACTAATAAGCCAGGTAACGAGTATCATAACCGGTACGGATATAATGGCGTTGGAGATTTTGCCGTCCAGGAAGTTGTACCAGTCGTAATCTTTGAGGGGAGCGGGGCCGTTTAAGTGGGCTGCTATGTTTATGGTGTAGGCTATGCCGTAGAGAATCATTGGAATCAGACCGAAAAGTGAGGCAGAAAGCTTATAAGTGCCCATCGGTTCAAAAAAGCAGAAGGAAATTATGCACAAAAGCGGAATAATCAGATGGAAAAACAGGTTGTTGTTCATAAAAAGGATGTACCAGTGTTCACCAAACTGAGGAATGAGAAAGCAGACAGTAACAAGCATGGTGAGTGTTACGCCGGCTGTTCCTGCAAGCTTGAGCGCATAAATGGCTTTTGGAATTGCAGTGATTTTGCCGCGAGCTACAAGCACCTGAAAAACAATAAAGATGAGGGCTGCAAGTCCTGCAAGCACATTGGAATCTACGGTAAAATACTTAAAGGCCTCGAGGTTTGAAGAGGTAAAGGCCAGAATTTCTGGGTTGTCGTTCATAAGTTCAATGCCTGCCAGCATGCAGAATGTTGCAAAAAACACGAGCACAAAAATGATGCAGTTTAAGATTATGGAAGTAATTTGTCTTTTATTCATTCGGGTTTGTCTCCTGAGCTGTTGTCTGCTTATTCTTTTTAATAAGCTTATAAAGATTTATTACATTGATGATGATAAGGCTTAGCTGCATAACTGCTGTTGGAATGGAATGGATGCAGATTGCGTAGCACAAAAAGATGACAGCGCCAATTGTATTGATTACGCGCAGCTTTACAACAGAGGTCATGAGCATAGAAATAACCACCAGAAACGATCCGGTGTAGCCGATCATATCAAAAAGGAATTGCTTGTCCATAGCTTTATTTTACAGGGTCAGTCTAATCTTTTCAACGGTGCCTTAAAGCTCATTTTGCGGGGCGTAGTCATGTTGTCAAACTGGATGGTGTAGGTGCCGGCTGTGTGGTCTACAGAAACTACGGTACCGCGGCCAAGGATGTTATGCTCTACGACGTCGCCGGCCTGAAGGTCTGCAAGGGCAGATTTCTTTTGCAGAATGGAGGTGCGCTCGTCTATGTACGCGCGCGATTTGGCAACCAGCTGGGGCGGAAGCTCTGCCACATAATTAAGCAGTGGCCGTTCAATATCAAAAATAAATCTGGAAGGGTACCGCCCGCCTGCTGCCTGAGAGAAACCTTCTGCTTCGCTTAAAAACAGCTGCTCCTGCGCGCGCGTCACGGCAACAAAAGCAAGCCTGCGTTCCTCCTCCATGGCCTTAATGGAATCTGTTTTTTTACTTGGGAACATGTTTTCATTAAGCCCCACAATAAAAACCACAGGAAACTCAAGTCCCTTTGCAGTATGTACGGTCATAAGGCGCACGGCATTTTTGCTGGATTGAATGTCGGCGTTTGTATACAAGGCGGCATGTGCCAGATAATTTTCCAGGGTGCATTCTTCGCCGCAGGAGGTTTCGTATTCGTAAATGGACTGTTTGAGCTCTGCAAGGTTATCCAGACGCTCCTGGCTTCCTTCTGTGCGAAGCTGCTTTTCGTAACCGCTCTTGTTCATTACATGGCTGAACAGTTCCGAAATCTGCATGCCCGAATAGCTGGCAGAAAAATTTTCTATAAGGTCTATAAACTCGCGGGCCTTTGTGTTTGCAAAAAGCTCGTCGCCGGCATTAAGCTTGAGGGCATCGTAAAGGCTGCCTCCATTGGCTGCAACATAATCCTGCAAAAATTTTATGCGTCGTTCACCCACGTTGCGCTTTGGTGTATTTACTACGCGCAAAAACGACAGGTCGTCCTTGTAGGCAATCATGCGGAGGTAAGACAGCGAGTCCTTAATTTCTGCGCGGTCAAAAAACGGCACGCCGGAGTTTAGTGTATAAGGAATTTTTTCCCGCTGGAACACTTCTTCAATGGGCCGGCTAAGATAATGTGCCCTGTACAAGATTGCAATGTCGCTAAGTTTATAGGCTGGGGACAACTCGCGTATCTTACCTTCAATCCATTTTGCTTCGTCCTCGGCAGATAGGGCGTGGTAGTAGGTTGGGAGCGGGGGCGTTGCGGGGGCGGCGTTTGAGCCCCTGCTGGAAGGGGTAGCGAGCAACGCAGTGCGAGCGAGGGGAAGGCTTTCCCTTCCCGGAATAAGCGTCTTTTTCATTCTGTTCTGGTTTTTGCTTATAAGGCTGTTTGCCACGTGAAGAATTTCTGCAGTGCTTCGATAGTTGCGGTTCATCATGATGGTGCGCACACCCGGGAAATTTTTATCAAACTCCAGAAGGTAGCGGATGTCGGCACCACGCCAGGTGTAAATTGTCTGATCGGGGTCGCCCACTACAAAAAGATTGTTGTGATACGGACATAGAGCCTTCATCATTTCGTACTGAATCATGTCTATGTCCTGAAACTCGTCTATCATTATGTATTCAAGGCGCTCCTGCCACTTAAGGCGGATGGCTTCGTTTGTCTGAAAAATATAGAGCACAAATTTTAAAAGGTCGTTGTAGTCAAGGCCAAAGCATTTTTTCTGCTGATAGAGGTAGCCGTAAAAAATTATGTCGTCGGTTTTGGTTGCGGCAAGGTACTTCTGGTGAATCTCGTCCAGGCTCATGCGGATAAGGTCTTCGTAATAGTGCGGCTCTTTAAAAAGCTTTTTGATTTCTATCATGTCGCGCGCGTTGCTAAAGGTCATCTGGCGCAGGGTAAGACCGCGTTCCTCGTAAATAATCTGAAGCATTGCGTTTATGTCGGAATTATCAAGAACAAGAAAGCTTTTTGGATAGGAAACGGCGTTGGAATCCTCCTGAAGCACGCTTACACAAAAGCCGTGAAAGGTAGAAATATAGCCTGTGTCATTGTCGCCGGTAAGCTCACGGATTCGGCGGCGCATCTCTGCAGCGGCTTTGTTGGTAAAGGTAACGCAGAGAATGTGGGAAGGCAGAATTCCAATTTCGTTTACAAGATAGGCAAAGCGGTAGGTAAGGGCACGGGTTTTTCCTGAGCCTGCACCTGCAATTACACGTACATAGCCTTCGGTTGTGGTAACTGCCTGGCGCTGTTCGGGGTTGAGCTGGTCTAAAAATGAGGTTTGTTCCTGTTCCTGCGTTTGTTCCTGCATATTTTTATTATAGCATATCTTGAAATAATTCACTATAATATCGCTTATGGCTACACAACATAAACAAATAGACGCGCAGACTCTTGAAAATCTGCTTTATCTTAGTCGTCTGTCTCCTGAAAGTACAAATATGGAGACTCTTAAAAAACAGGTAGATGATATTGTCGGATATTTTGAGATTCTTTCAAAATACGATGACAGCGAAAACCCTTATGACGCATACCCTACTACAACCGCCGACGCCCTGCGTGGTGACACCATTGTAGAAGGCCTCGATATGCCTGACGTTAAAAACGTTTCCAAAGATTTTATGGACGGATATTTTCAGGTACCGAAGGTATTGGGGGAGGGTGCCTAATATAGCAAATCCGTTAAAAACAACAGTCCATCGGGACTGTTGTTTAGGATTTACATGGAAATGGCTCGCGAGATTTATCGAGCGGCAGCGTTTCCTGATTAACAATTATTTGGAGAATTACCAATGTATTATACAATAAAAGAAACACGCGAAGCATTAAAAAACGGAACTACAACAAGCGTTGCTTTGGTTCAGGCTTCTATAGACACTTTTGAAAAAGACAAATCTGCCCCAATCCCTCTTAATGCATTCATAGAAATGTACGAGGATGCAAAAGACAAGGCTGCTGCTGCCGATAAGGAAATTGCCGATGCACGTTCTGCTGGTGATGCCGCTTTGGACAAGCTTTTTGAAGAAAAGCCTTTGCTTGGCATCCCTTTTGCAAACAAGGATAATATCAACTCAAAGGGCCATCGCCTTACCTGTGCTTCAAAAATCCTTGAGGGTTATGTTGCTCCATACAATGCCACAGTAATTGATCGTCTGGAAAAAGCCGGTGCAATTCCTCTTGGCCGCTGTAATCAGGATGAATTTGCCATGGGTTCTTCTACAGAATATTCCTGCTATGGACCAACCCGCAATCCTATAAACCGCGAATTTGTTTCCGGAGGTTCTTCCGGTGGTTCAGCTGCTGCCGTTGCCGCAAACCAGGCCTTGTTTGGACTTGGTACAGAAACCGGTGGTTCAGTTCGTCTTCCGGCCTCGTACTGCGGAATCTACGGACTTAAAACAACCTATGGTGTTCTTAGCCGCTGGGGTGTTGTTGCCTACGGTTCTTCCCTTGATCAGGTTGGTATTCTTGGTCACACACCTGGTGATATTGCAGAACCGCTTAGCCTTATGTGCGGCGTTGACTTTTATGATGATACATCTGCCGACCTGCCGGAAGGAAAAACTCTGGCAACACTTGAGGCCTTGTCTGACGCAGAGTTTAAGGCACTTAAGATTGCAATTCCAAAGCAGTTCCTTAAGACTGACGGTGCAGACCCGGATGTTGTAAAATGCTTTGAAGATACACGTGCATGGTTTACCAGTAAGGGTGCAACAGTAGAAGAGGTTGACCTTCCAATCCTTGATGCTTCAATTGCCGCATACTATGTAATTGCTTTGTCAGAGGCCGCCAGTAACTTGAGCCGCTTTGATGGAATCCGCTATGGACGCCGCGTTGATGACGGACAGGGTTATGATGAGCTTTATGTAAGAACCCGAAGCGAAGGCTTTGGTCCTGAAGTAAAGCGCCGTATTGTAATTGGTAACTATGTTTTGAGTGAACAGTTCAGTGGCGACACCTATAAAAAAGGTATGACAGTTCGTGCACGTATTCAGCGCGAGGTTGCAGCCGTTTTTGAAAAATACGATGTAATTTTGTGTCCAACCTGTCCTACTGCAGCCTTTAAGCTTGGTTCAAAGGTAGACAATCCTCTGGAAATGTATCTTTCTGACCTTTATACAACCTTTGTAAATCTGGCACGTATTCCTTCTATTAACGTACCTGCCGGACGCACAGGCGCAGACAATATGCCGATTGGTATGCAGTTTGCCGGTGCAATGTTTGCAGAGAAAAAGATTTTGCGACTTGCACAGAACTGGGAGAACGACCACCCGCAGATTGGTGTTCCGGTTATTTAACTTTCATCTCAAACACGCCGTCCCATTTTTTTGGTGGCGGGTTGGTGCGGAAGTGCTGGATGCGGTCTAAGAATACAACCGACGGCATATCCTGATATTTTTCGTTACACAGCTGGAACATTTCTTCGGCCTTGTCCCACGACTGCTTGCGGTAGGCGGCAAGACCCTTTTCAAACAAATCCTTAATTTCAAAAAGCTTGTCTACGGCTGCAGCCTTTGTCTGTAAAATTTCGTAAATGCGTACAGGCTCGTTCTTTCCCTTTACCTTTATAAAGTCCAGCTCGCGGCATACAAAGGTGTCGTGAAGCTTTGAATAAACGGCTTCGGTAATAATTGCCTTGGAGCCGTAGGCCTTGTTAGCACCCTCTAACCTTGCGGCAAGATTTACGGTGTCGCCTATGGAAGTAAAGTCCATGCGGCTTCGGGCGCCTACAGAACCAAATACTACGCGGCCAGTGTTAATTCCAATTCCCATGGAAATATAATCAGAGCCTTCGGCAAGTGCCTGCTCCTGCTGGAAGCGCATGGCAGCACGGATTTCCATGGCAGCCTTACAGGCGTTGTATTCCTTTTTAGGACCGGCAAAGAAGGCCATCATTTCGTCGCCAACAAATTTGTCTATGTCGCCGCCGTTGTTCAAAATAATTTCGGTTTCTATATCAAGATAGTGGTTCAGAATTTCTACGATGTCCTTTGGCTGCTTGCCTTCGCAAAGTGATGTAAAGCCGCGGATATCTGTAAACAAAAAGCACAGCTCGCGTGATGCAGTAGATTTTTTGGTTTCCTTTTCGGCTGCCTGCAGGGTAGAAAAAGAAATGTACGGAATAATTCCGCGGATAATTCCTACCATGTTTTTAATTTCTTTGGAAAGGTCCTTGGTTTCATCCTGTGTTTTGATGGAATCAATAAAGGTGAGCTGTGAAGCCTGGATTTTTGAATTACCCTGAAGAATCTCATTAAGTGTGTTTGAGGTTTTGCGTACGTTTGTTTTAAGATAGAGCAGCGGGTTAGTAATAAAGTCTGCAATAAAAAGTGCCAGGATGATTGCAATGTAAAGGAACATAACAACCATGGTGGTAACGTAAATTGTAACGTGGAAATACGAGCGCATGAGGATTTCTGTTTTATAGGTTACGATTGAAAAGCCTACCAGCTTAAAGCCAGCCTTGCGGGTAAACGAAACAGGATAAATATACTTGCAGTATTCACCGTAATAGACAGGCTGCTTTTTGTAGTTGCCGTTCATAAAGTTTGTAAAGTATTCGCGGGCCTTGGCTGCAGTAATCTTTTTTTCTTCGTCCGGAATTTCTTTTACGTGGCCGGTGGCTGTGGTATAAGAAAAAACGTCATACTCTGGGAATTGAATATCGTCAAACTTGATGTCGCTGCCGTCTTCATTCTGGCCAAAGGTAACGCTGTCTCCGTTTTTATCAAAAATGATATTGCCCGGTGTGCTTGCGGTAATAATGTCTATGCGTTCAAAAGGACAGTCGGCATAGCTGTTGGCTTCGTTCTGCTGGGTAAAGTAGGATGCAATTTTTTCGTAGCGTCCGTCGGCAGAATCATAAACGGTGGAGGTCTGTTCTGCCTGTGAGCGTCCCACATCGCTTACAGCTTCGGTAAACATTTTTTTATAGCTGTGCAAAATGAGCACGGTAAAGATTACCATAATTACTGCAATCACGCTTATGATTGTGAGGGTGAGCTTGGTCTTAATGGAAATCTTTGTCTTTTGCTTTGATTCTGCCTGGATCTTTTTGTATTCTGCAAATTCCGGATTCATTTCGCGCAAAAACAGGATTCCAAAAATGGACATTAAGGCGTGCGAAATAAAGGCAATTGAAAAGATAACATAAACGCTAACCGGCAGTGTGGCAAACCAGCGTGCACAGTTTGCAAAAATTACAAGACAGGTTACCGAGCAGAAAAGATAGAAGGTAAGGCTCAGGTAAGTAATTACGTAAAGAACAGTGTTTACCTTGCCCTTAATAAATATGGAAATTAAAAGAAAGAGTGCGGTAAAAGGTACAAAGTAAATCATAAAATAGACAATGTGAAAGGCAGTTTCCTGAATCAGTGGAGAAGGGGTAAACGGCAGCATGTACGGATAGATGAGTGCTGCTGTGCTCTGAGTGTCGCCAAGACTGATATCCTGCATGCCCATTGGCAGAAAAAACAGGACTGCAAGAAATGCAGCCGGAAAAATCCTGCAGAAAAAGAAGAAGAATTTTTTTGAATTAAAGTTGATTTTTAGTTTGCCCTTTGATGTGCCGGCTTTTTTTGGTCTGGCAGTTTTGTCTTTCATGTTTTTTATTCCGAATTCTATTTTATTTTTTCTTCTTTTATATTAATATGCAATGAGTGTTTTAATCAATAACACTGACATATGTCATTGCGAGCGCAGTATTTTGTGTCATTGCGAGCGCAGCATTTTGTGTCATTGCGAGCGTAGCGAAGCAATCTACGACGTCTTACAATGAAAAGGAGTTTTTTATGACCAGATTCAACATCGGCGACAGCTTTGAAACAACAGTTGTTGCAGTTACAGATACAACCGTTTTTGTAGACCTGAGCGCAAAAAGCGAAGGTGTAATTGATGTTGCAGAATTCAAGGATGACCAGGGCAACGTAAGCGTAAAGGAAGGCGACAAGCTCAAGGTTTTCTTTACCGGCGAAGTTCGCGGCGAAATGCGCTTTACAACAAAAATAGGCGGAAGCAGCGCAGATGACAGCATGCTCGAAAATGCCTGGAAGGGTGGAATCCCAGTAGAAGGTCATGTAGAAGCCGAAATCAAAGGCGGATACGAAGTAAAGCTTGGCGGAAAACGCGCCTTCTGCCCTTATTCTCAGATGGGCTTTAAGGATAAAAAGGAGCCTGCCGCTTATGTAGGAAAAACCCTTAGCTTTATTATCACAGAATATAAAAATGATGGCCGCGATATCCTTGTAAGCAACCGCAAGATTGGAGAGTCAGAGCATGCCAACGCACTTGGTAAGCTTGCCGCTCAGATTACTGAGGGTGCCGTAGTCAGTGCCACCGTAGAAAGCATCGAAAAATTTGGTGCCTTTGTAAATATCCAGGGCTTCCGAGCCCTTCTTCCTATGAGCGAGCTTTCGTTTGACCGCGTAAATGATGCCGGCGAGGTTGTTGAGGTTGGTCAGGAGCTTACAGTTAAGGTTATCAAAACCGACTGGAAAAATGAACGTGTAAGCGTAAGCCTTAAGGCTTTGATGAAGGATCCTTGGGAGGCTGCCGGAGCACGCTTCCCTGTTGGTTCAAAGCAGGATGGAAAAATAAGCCGCATTGCAGACTTTGGTCTTTTTGTAAACATTGCCCCTGGAATTGACGGACTTGTTCACATTAGCGACCTGGAGGATGTAAGCGCAAACACAAACCTGCGCAAGGTTTACAAGGTTGGCCAGAGCATGAGCGTTGTTGTAGAAAAGATCAATGCTTCCGAAAAGCGCCTGTCCCTCAAGCCAGCCAGCTCCGTAGAACAGGATGAAAGCGCCGCCAAATACATGAGCAGCCAGAGCGACGACGACGGCGAAACCTACAACCCGTTCGCAGCCTTGTTGAAAAAATAAGCTATAACCATGTCATTGCGAGGAGCGTAGCGACATGGCAATCCACATATTACATTGCATCATGTCCGTGGATTGCCACGCTTTGCTCGCAATGACTTAATTCATCCTTCACGGTGTCATTTTTCCCTAAAATCTTCTATAATAAATACCGATATTGAAGTGATAAACTATATGATGACCCGTAAAGTGTCCATATCTTCAGTAAAAGCGTCTCTTTTATGGCTCCGCCGCCTGGCAGCCGCACTCATTTTGTTTTTTGCTGCGCAGGGAGTGTGGGGGCAGACGACTTATATCTGGACAGGTGCTGATGTTAATGATAACAACTGGTCAACAGCAGGAAACTGGCGAACTGTAAATATAGATGGCAATGGGAATATAACTAATGTTGCTAACCCTGCAACTACGGTACCTGGTTTGGATGCCAATGATGTTGCTTATATTATAGATAATTCCACAATTACTTTAACAGGTAATGTTACAATTAATAGATTACGCATAGCAAATTACGCAAATCCGGCAGCTGCAGCCACTTTGAATCTTGGTACTAACACCTTATCCATTGGTACTTTGAATCTTGGAAATGGTAATAATGCGACTACAAATAATATTTTGCAAATGCGTGGTGATTTAAGTCTTTCAAATGGTACTGTCATTATTGGAGTTTTTGATGAATGTGATAATGGCCAAAATACACTGGAACTTAATACTGTTGCATTATCTATAACTGGAACCGTCTATGGCAATGGTGGCGGACTAACAACTGTTTCAGGTTCTAACAGTACTTTTGATTTAAGAAATCTTACTGGAAACTATAATGAAGGCGAAGTTTTTTCATTTGGCTCAGGGATTACTGTATTAGCTGATAAAACATTCTGGACAGGAAGAACCGATTCTGACTGGACTAAGGCTGAAAACTGGTCTACAGGCGTTCCTATTGCAGATTCAGAGGTTGTGATTCCTGCTAACCCGATAAACCCTCCTGTTTTAAATACGGCTACTCCGGCATTAAAATCTTTGACAATTCAAAGTGCAACAATAAATGATGTATTGAAAACAGGAACTCTTACACTTAATGGGTCTGGAATATTGAACACCGGTACAATAGTAAATGGCGGAGAAATTATTCTTTCTGGTGGTACAATTACCGCTACTACAAGCTTTACAAATAATAAAACAGTAACCATTACTTCTGGTACAATTACAAATAATAATGTTTCAAATGGTGCTGATAGTACAGTTATATATAATGGAACCGGAACACAAAATCCAATCTGGGGAAATTCATATCAGAATTTGGAAATTGCAGCAGGAACAAGTATAAGTCTTGGAGCAGCAACTATTGCCGGTACAGCAACAAATAATGGTACATTAACAATTACTTCAGATTCTTTTACTGCCGGAACAAAATCGAATGGGTCTGGCAGTAAAATTATTTACAGTGGTAACGGTGTTACTTCAGCCCGTTGGGGTACTTCATATCAGGATCTGGAAATTGCCAATGATACAAGCATAACTTTAGGCGCTGTGACAATTGCAGGTACAGCAACTAACAATGGCACATTAACAATTACTTCAAATTCCTTTAGTGCCGGCACAAAATCAAATGGTTCTGCCAGTACAATTATTTACAGCGGGGTTACTGCAGCTCCTTGGGGCACTGATTATCAGAATCTGGAAATTGCCGCAGACTCAAGTATAAGCCTTGGGGCTGCAACTATTGCCGGTACTGCAACAAACAACGGAACATTAACAATTACTTCAAATTCCTTTAGTGCCGGAACAAAATCGAATGGTGCAGGCAGTACAATTATTTACAGTGGTACTGATTTTACTTCTGTTCCTTGGGATCTTTCATATCAGAATCTGGAAATTGCTGCAGGTTCAAGTATAAGTCTTGGTGCTGCTACTATTGCAGGTACGGCAACAAACAACGGAACATTGACAATTACTTCAGATTCCTTTAGCGCTGCAACAACTTCGAATGGTACACAAAACAGTACCATTATTTATAACGGTGTTTCAACTCCTGTCTGGGGTAACAGCTATAAGAATATCCAGATTAATAATGGAACTTCCATAACATTTACATCAGCGGCGATAAGCGGGAATGCAGTAAACAACGGCACAATAACCATAAGTAGTACAATATCTGCAAATGTTTTTTCCGGTGCAGGAACAATCACTCTTGCCGGAAGCGGTGGGGCAACTTCACTTACTGCAACAAATGCGTCGACCCAAGGGTCCATCGTTCTAGATAATACCGCCGCCACAATAACAGGTGACTTTAGTCTTACTTCATTTACTGCAACAAACATGGCTGGCAAATCCATTACTTTGAATAACTCAACCATTACTGCCTCTTCTATTTCTCTTTCCGGGGCAAACGGTTCACCACTTTCGCTTAATGGAGCGGGAACAACCCACACATTTGATACAAGCTCTTTAACTGCCGACTGGCTTTCTATAGATTCAAATATCATTCTTGCAAATTATACAACTGCAATTGCTGACTGTGTTCCGCAGGCAGATAATTCACTTCCGGCAAGCTGGCTTGCAGTTTTGCACAACGGCTGGAATATAAAGGCATTAGATTCATTTATTTATACCTGGCTTGGAACTACCAGCGACTGGAATACTGCTTCAAACTGGGATACAGGTTATGTGCCACCGACAGATTCAAGAATAATTATTCCGGCTGTAACAACTCCTAAAGTGTATCCAATTCTGCCGGACACAGCTGATTTTGCGGGCGGAACTTTATCTATTGCTTCCGGAGCTAGTGTTCAGCTTGGAGCAAAAAATCTTGTACTTTCGGGAACAAGCACACCGTCTGCAGATATTCTTACAAACAGCGGAACAATCATCTATACCGCAGCCGGTCGCATTACAAACGGCACGAATGTTATAAATGATGCCGATACTACACGCGCAGGAAAAGTTCAATACGCAGCTGGTGGAACAGGAACTATAACCGATGCAACAAATGGCTTAGAATATTATGATTTAGAGGTTCTTGGTTCCGGCTGGAGTTTTTCGGGTAACTACAAAATCAGAAATAAGTTGACTACAGGAACTGGTGCAACTGGGGTTACAGAAAATTGTTCTGTAACTGCTGTATCAACAATTCAGGCAGCAACTTTCGATTTTAAGGGACCGGTTAATTTTACTGCAGATCTTACCCTGGCACCTTATGATGCAACTGCTGTATTTAACATTCCTGCCAACCTGCACCAAAAGGTTAATACTACAAATAAAAAATGGCTTCATCTGGGAACTGGTGCAACACCGGGAAATATAGTATTCAGTAATGATGCTGATTTTTCATATAAACTTAATCTTCATAGTACGGCTACAGTTAATGCACAAATACAGCTTCGTAATTCAATTACTGCAACGCAGAATATAAATGGAACAGGAACAATTGAATTTACAGGTACTGGCGATCAAATTTTTGAGACAAACGGTAAACAGTTTGTAAATATTCATGAAACTAAAGCCAGCGGTAAACTTACAATTAACGGAAATCCGACAATCACAACTTTTACAACTACAAGCAATGCAAAAGGAAATATAATATTTTCTAATGGTGCAGCAATTACTAACGGTTTTACACAATATGATGGAACAACAACTGTACAGGGTACTATTTCCACTGTAAACTCAACTTTTTCTGTAAAGGATTTAATTCTTTCTGATGATGCAATTATAAATACTGGAACCGGTACCCAAGCCTATACCACAATAAACGGCACGGCCGAAACCGAAGAACTCACACTTTCTGGTACTTCAATAACACTGAATGGCAATGTTGGCGGAACTAAAAAACTTGCTATGCTTGAAATAGACGGCACACTCTTAATTGATGCAGACTGCTCTATAAAGGCTGATGAAATTGATTATTCTGGAAATATTTACGGAAACGGAAAAACAGTAACTCTTGATACTCCTGTTTTCAAAAGTACTGCTCCAAGCCCAACACCAGGAGCTGCCGCAATTACCTTAAAAGAAATTAATTTTGCGCAGGCAAATACATCAATTCAAACTCAGAACTCCACAACCATAAATCTTGCAGTTCAGACCTTAAACGGTTCTGGTAAAACAATTACACTTGCTTCTACAACAGCTCTTTCATTTGCCGGAGATGTAGCTGTATATCCTCAGCTTGCAACCACATCGGGTTCTGCTCTTACAGCATCAGACGGGCAGATGACCTTCTATTCAGATGTAAACTTTGCAAACTGTACTTTTACACATTCAGATGGAAAAATAATATTAAATGGTGGAGCAGCCGATTCTCCGCAAGCTCTTACAACAAAGGCCGACGGTTCAACAAGCTTTTATGATCTTATAATAAACGGCAATGTAATAATAAATAACAGTAATATAATCACAAACCTTACAGCCACCGGTCTTGAAGGAAAAACCATAACTTTTGGAACAGGCACAACCCAGACTGTAAGCGGGGCACTAAACCTTTCTGGAACAGCTGATGAAGATAACAAGAGGCTTGTTCTTACTGGGACAAGCTGGACTCTAACCGCAAACGGCACTCATAGTATCCAATATGTTGATGTAGAAAATTCAACCGCAACAAATACGCTTACGGCCCTTAACAGCTATGACAGAGGCCATAATGTCAACTGGAACTTCCCTGGCATGACTTACAAATGGACAGGAAGCAATGACGCAACACACGGAACCGAATGGCATTTTGCTGCAAACTGGATTCCATCTTCTATTCCAGGCAGTGGAGCAAACGTTACAATTCCGGCAGATACAGATGATGACTTTATAACGGGACTTGTCTTAGAAGCAGATGTTGATATTAGTTACGGTCTTGCTACAGATAAAGGAATTATTACTGTAGACGGTACCTTTGATATGGCAGGCAGCAGCGTTACTGCCGCAGAAATCATAAACAACAACCTTATTCGTGCAAATGGAGTTACCGGTCAGTCAATTACAGGAAAAATGACAAACGGTACTACAACATCTACCGTTGAATATTATGGTACAACCTCCGATGTTTCTGTTCTTCCTTGGGACGGCGACAGTGCGGCTACGGGCAAGCAGTATGCAAATCTTGTTTTTAATAGAAGCGTAAATATTACCGGCGATATTAATGTAACTGCAGGCGGAACTATAACAATCAATTGTGCTTCCGTTGTATCTACAGGGGCTCAGACCTATGGCGGAGCCGTAACAATAAAGGCAGGAACCGCAGCTCTTTCTTCAACAGGCGGTAATATAAGTTTTGTAGATACAGTTTCAGGTAATGTGGGAACAGAAGCCCTTACACTTGGAGGCACAGGCGTAAGCTTTGCAGCTTCTGTAACTTCTCTTGCAGAACTTACCGTAAATGCTGATATTTCAATAGGAACTTCGGGTATTCAGCTTGCTGCAAACCAGATAACCTTTAAAGGTGACATTTCTGCTGCAGGCAAAACTCTTACAATTAATACACCGGCTTTGAACAGCACAAAGGTATCCGCATCATCAATTACAGCAAACCGGATTATCCTTTCTCAAGACACAACAGTAACTTCGTCAAATGGAATAATACTTAACGTTCCGGAAGTTTCCGGTTCCGGCATTACAATAACAAATTCAAATGCTCTTACACTTGGAGCAGAAATTAATATAATTCCTGCAATTGTGAATAACGGAACTATTACCTGTGCAGGCACTGCTACCTTTAACAATAATTATTCCGGCAGCGGATCCCTGACACTAAGCTCTGGAACAACCGAGTTCAACGGAGACCTTGATTTATCTGATGCTTCAGGCTTTACTGCAGCTGGTGGAAAAGTTGTTATAAATCCTTCAGACAGCTCTGCAACCGTCACCGGTCCTGCAAACTTCCATAATTTTGAGTTGAAAAAATCAGCCGTAATAAATGGCAATAACTCATATAATAATTTTACTGCCAAAGACCTTGGTAATGCTCAGATTACATTTGCTGCAGGAAGCACACAGACAGTAGGCGGAATACTCACTCTTAAAGGAACAAAAACAGGTAATACAATAAATTATCTTACACTCACAGGAACCGGTACAGGCACCTGGAATATTGAGTGCAGTGGAACAAACGATCACGATATTCAGTATGTAAAGGTTTACAATTCAGACAACCATGCTTCCTCTTATTATCTGACGGCTATAGACAGCCAGGACTGGGGTGGAAACGTAAAATGGAACTTCCCGAATCAGCCGTATGAATGGCAGGGAAGTACTCCTGATCATAAAAAAGACTGGAACACGGCTGCTAACTGGACGCCTGCATCCATTCCTGGTAAGGGTGCGCAGGTTTCAATTCCGGCAGGAAAGGATGATTATCCTTTACTCACAGTAGAATTAAATCTGTACGAAGCTGCACATCCGGGCAGTATAACAATAGCTGATGGTGCAAGCATAAATCTTGCTGATCAGAAAGTTACAGTTGGAACCTTCAAGAACTTTGGAACCGTTCAGCTTTTGGGAACAGGCTCACAGAGTATTACCGCAACTATGGTAAATGGAGCAGACTCAACTGTAGAATATACAGGTACCGGTTCTGCTTCATCTGTTCTTCCTTGGGACGGCGATAGTGTAACACCAGGCAATCAGTATGCAAATCTTGTTTTGAACAGAAACGTAGATATTACCGGTGATATTAATGTAACTGCCAGCGGAACTATAACAATTGATTGTGCCTCTATTGAAACCAGTGGTAACCAAACCTACAGCGGAGCAGTATCTGTTGTAACAAATGCTCAGTCTATTTCTGCTGCTGGAAAGCTTATCACTTTTAAATCTGCAGTAACAGGCGATGAAGCACACAGCCTTACAGTTTCTACAGCCGACTCTAAGTTTGAAGCTGCAATTTCAAAGCTCACAGCCTTAACAACTGCAGCAACTGTAACCTTTGATACTAATGCAAATATAAGCCAGACCGGAACTATATCAACAAATAACGCAGTAATAAAATGTTCGACAATTACTACCACAGGTAATCAGACTTACAGCGGTACAGTTCTGGTACAGAATAATGCAATACTTTCTTCTACAGACGGAATGTTAATCAATTTTGCATCTACAGTAACAGGTGATGAAGCACACAGCCTTACTGTTTCTACAGCCGACTCTAAGTTTGAAGCGGCAATTTCAAAGCTCACAGCCTTAACAACTGCGGCAACTGTAACCTTTGATACTAATGCAAATATAAGCCAGACCGGAACTATATCAACAAATGACGCAGTAATAAAATGTTCAACAATTTCTACTACAGATAATCAGACTTACAGCGGTACAGTTTCGGTTCAGAATAATGCAATACTTTCTTCTACAGACGGAATGCTTATCAATTTTGTATCTACAGTAACAGGTGATGAAGCGCACGGCCTTACAGTTTCTACAGCCGACTCTAAGTTTGAAGCGGCAATTTCAAAGCTCACAGCCTTAACAACTGCAGCAACTGTAACCTTTGATACTAATGCAAATATAAGCCAGACTGGTACCTTATCAACAAATAACGCAGTAATAAAATGTTCAACAATTACTACCACAGGAACTCAAGGCTACAGTGGTGCAGTAAATCTTGGAAATGATTGTTCTCTTACATCCAGTGGAGATATTATAACCTTTAGTTCAACTATTAATGGAAATCAAACACTTACGCTTAGTGTTCCTGTGGCAAAAGAAATAAATGTAAACGGAATAACGGGTGGTACGACACCTCCGTCAATTACATTAACCCAGTCGGGCAGCTGTAATTTTAATAATTCCGTATACATCCAGACCTTTAAGGATTTTGCAGCTTCTGGCAATATTTTCTTTAAAAACGGAAGGATAAATGCCTTTGATAGTGCCGTGTCAAATACTTCAGGAGTTTTGTCGTTTGGAAATGCTCAAACAGATACTATGACTATTGGCACAGCAACAACAGATGCTTCTCTTACTCATACAGCGGGTAATACAGAAATAACCGGAACTTTAAAAGCCGCAAACATAACTCTTGGAACAACAACCGGCGGACCAATGACAATTACCAATTCCGGATTGTTTAAAACTGCAGATGGAAATGCACTGACTTATACCGGTTCGTTTACTCAAAACGGAACAGGAAAAAATATGATTGGTGGTAATTTTGCAGGAGACGCCAGTGGTAGTAATGCAACCTTTGCAACCGACACTTACATCTATGGAAGTGCTGCCGCTAGCCTTGGAGCTTCGGGCACAAATATAACATTTACAAAAAATCTTTCTGTATCGCGAACAGCAGCGCTCACAATAAATGCGGCTTTGGTTAGTGCAGATAATATCCTTTTGTATAAGGGTGCTGTAACAACAAACGGTGACCTTTCTGTAGCAAAAGATATAGTTATTCTTGGTCAGAATTATTCTACAACCGACACAACAACCGGTATTGCAGGGGAGTATTCTTACAAGAGTACAAGACCCGCAGGCTGGAGCAATACAAATACCGGTTATTCAACAGCAACAGGCTTTGAAGCAGCTATGCCAGATACGACCGCATTACCGGATGGCTCGGCAGGTAAGGAATTTAATGCCACACTTTCGGTTTCTGGCAAGACAATAACTGCGGGCAAAAACTTTTATGCAAACGGAACAACGCTCAGCGGTTCAAGTGCCTGGACTCTCAAAGTTCCTGACCTTACAACAAAGAACGCAACCGACGGCTGGTACTTTGCAGAAGCATATTTTTCATCAATAAATAACTGTAATGTTGTTTGCAGTAGTGACAACTCAACTAATGGTACTAAGGCTCGCCTTGTAACTCTGGAATGCACAGACAGCGGTACTAATGAAAATGTAGACTTTGGTGAATTTAAAATTGAAGAAGCATATACAGTGCGTGATAACGCAGTTTATGTAAGGTTCAACCGCGAGATTCGTTATCATCCGGCAATTATTAATTCACTCAAATTTGATGACGGACAGGATCCTCATAAATTTGTTGCCTTCTATTCAGACGCAGACTGCACAAATGAATTGAACGTAGACATCCTTACAAAAGAATTTTATATAAAGGCTCAGGCCCAGGATGGAGCTCCAACAGGAGCCTGGAATACAGATGCAAATGCCGGTGCCGTAGAAATAAGCTCTGGTGCTGCAAACAGTACAGACCGTGACGGAAAGCCGCATGCTACAGTTCCATGCCTTGATTTCCCTCGCGCCCTTACAGGAAGCTCTGGTGTTATTCCATATATCATTACAGATATCTGGGGTAAACGTCTTAATAACTACAGCCAGCGGGTTACACTAGGTGCTTCTGCAGATCCGGCTTATGGAAAAAACAGAAACTCCGGACAAGAAACTTATGTTCTTGACCACACCGGTCCGGTTCTCTACAGCGTTCGTACAGGGCAGGAAGCTCACACGGCTTCTACCAACGAAGCAAATGTAAAATCTTTTGACTCGCATAACTTTATAGAATTCCGTTATTCGGAACCGGTAGATTTTGATCAGGCTGCAAGTCCAAGCTATGCGGCTTTAAATACTGTTCCTGCAAATCCTGAGGATGCAGATCAGAATGTTCAGGTAACCGACAGCTTTGGTGCACTTAGCGGTAATATCACAGCTGCGGGAACTCTCACTTTTGCAGGTCTTGGCGTTATTGATAGTGGTCTTATTTACACAGGACGTCAGGGCAACACAGATAAATATGTAAACTCACTTTACCGCAAGGATGATTATTCAATCCGAATTTCTGTTGCGGGCTATACAGACGGTACTGTAACAGACAACAGCGGTTATACCTATAAAAAATGGATTGGCTATATAGAAGCAGCAACTCTTCCAAGCGGTCAGGTAAATCATCTTGTAAATGCTGCAAAGAAAAATGATTTTGTAAACGACAGGGCTACCGACCAGGACGGACTTGCTGCTCCAAATCCTCAGATAAAATATGACGCAGAACCTGCCAATACTATTCCGGTAGTAAACTCTGCTGTTGATAATTCTGACCCGACCTATGGTGGCTGGGATACTTCTGAACCGGTTTTTGCCATTATTCGTCAGAGCAAGAGCAAGCCTTGGACACAGGAAGAATTTAGTAAGAACTATCAGGCAGAAGCAATCGGAAACAACACCGGTGTGGGTTCAACTCTGGACAGAATTGAATTTCACCTTTACGATAACACTCCTGCCTTTGACGGTGTAGAGCCTGAATGGTTTACCGAAGTAGGCTGGTGTAATCCTGGTTCAGACGGTATAAAAGAAAACAACCTGTATAAATCATTCTCTTATGCTGCAGACTTCTTTGGTGGATCCAAGCCTTTTGCTGCAAACAGTCCGTCGGGCGGTATACGTTACAGCTCGCTTCAGACTTCGGCCAGTGCATTCAAATATGCGGTTGGTTCAAATCTTGCGGACAGCGTAATTACCAACTCTTTTGATTCAACACTTTATGTGTACGGCACGGCTTCTTCGCTTATCTTTACCGGTGCTTCAAACCCACGCCGTTCTGCACAGGATGCCGAAGGCTTGTATTTTGCGCTTCCTCTTGCCGACACTTCTTATGATATAAAGACCTCGTTTACAGTTCACTACAACGAAGCTGCAGGCTTTATTACAGACCTTGCCGGTAACCGCCTGCGTTCCAAGACAATTTCTACAATTGACCGAACTCCACCAAGCATTGATATGTCAATCTGTCCTGTTGGCGCTGACGAAGTAGAAATTGTTTTTGTAAAGGAGCTTTGTACCGACAGTCGTGAAATTAACTTTATTAAAGATCCTGTTTCTCTGGAAAAATACCCGATTGATGAAGAATTTGAATATCTCATAAGCGAGTGTCTGGACCTTATTACAATTGATTCAAGCGGTGCTCCTCATGCTGTTGATGCTTCTGACCTTAAGTTTGATACCTCTACTGCTGCACAGGTTTGGGTAACCAAAAATGAAATAGGCTCTGCCTTTACACATATTAAGCTCAAGCTTTCGCGTGCGGTAACCCTGCAGGATATTAAGGAAAAATATATCCGCGTTACTTATGTACCAAAATACGGCGAAGAATCTGTAGACTTGTTTACTCAGCATGACGGTTCGCGCGTAACCTTTATTCAGGATGAAAACGGAAATACAATCCAGATGTACACAGCCCATGCGCTCAGCGATTTTGCAGTTGGCGAAGTAACTCCGCTTTATGCCTACGATTCTTCTATGGTCGAAAGCGATGGAACTATTATCAGCGGCGGACTTTGGCACACCGACACCTCTGATGATGTAGATACCCAAAGCTGGTCTGTTCATGACTGGAACCGCGACCAGCAGAACTACGGAACCTTGCCTGCAGGTCACACAGTTTCAATTGTTGCAGACACTGCTTCGGCTAGTAACGTAAATGTATATCTTGCAAACCACCCTGATGATAAGTCTGTTTCTAATCAGGCAAACAAGGACTTTGAATTTACAACTCCTTGGAGAATCTGGCTGCCGGATATTATGTCTTCGGTATTTACTCCGCTGGCCGAAAAGAACAATACAAGCTTTGCTCAGAATTCCGGAACACTTTTGGACGGAAAAACAAACCGCTTTATCTTTGATCTTGATGCTTCAATCATAAACCAGTGGAATGCGGGAGACCAGGTAAGCTTCCTGTTTGGCATTACAAATTCAGACGGAACTCCGGTAACAATAATGCATTCACCGGAGCTGGATATTAACGTAGATAAGCATTATCTTACTACTTCTATAAAATCACCTCTGTTTGCACTGCGTCAGATTGACCCTCAGGACTTCCTTTCTCTTGATTTGTGGTCCTTCCGCTTAAAGAGTGTAATAGCTCAGCGGGGTGGGGTAACCATTTTGAACAACGTAATAGATTCTGCACAGGGCGAAAAGGTTGTTGTTCGCGTAGATTTGCCTCAGGAAACAAACCTTACTGTTCTTGTAATGACTCTGGACGGAAATATAGTAGATTATCTTGCACGCGGCACTGCTTCTAAGGGAGAGCATTACTATTCCTGGGATGGAAGCAACCGAAACGGCAAGCCTGTTGCCCGCGGAATGTACTTTATCCGCGTAATGTCCGACGGTATAGACGAAACCCGCAAGGTTCTGGTTGTTAAAGAATAAAACCCGCCCGTCATTGCGAAACGACAACCCCGTCATTGCGAGCCCGAAGGGCGAAGCAATCTACATAAAAAAATAAATTAACTTGCGATATTCACAAAAACAAACTATACTTAATAGTAATGAAAGAAGAGAACAGACAAAATCACAGGTATCCGGAGATTGGAAGGGTTATTGCTACAGAATTGTGTGCATTACCGGGAATTCTCGATAACATAAGTCTTACAGGCTGTAAGATTCATTTTCCTGTTTCTGTAGTTGTAGATCTTGAAGCCGAATACATGATTAAAATAACTTTGACCCGTTCTCTGGAAGATGCCCCCCTGCAGCTTATGTGTAAACCAATGTGGGTTACCGAAGACAAGGGAAATACTCAGATAGGTCTTAAGATTTTATACTCACCTGATGACGCCCGTCTTAGAGAATTTGTTTCTTTCCTGCAGGAAATGGGCGAAGACGACGACGATGTTGACGACATCCTGTAAAAAACTTACGGGAATCTGTTTTCTTGCATTTCCACAACAGCAAAGCCTCCTCCTTTCTGAACTAAAAAACCGGTTTAATATTAGTATTGATACGTCGGGAGTCATGAACTCCTCGGGGTCCCTGAGGCTCTCGAAGGGTCCCCAGAAATCTACTTTTTACGGCGACCTCCTGTACTTCCCCGACAAAGACGCCTTTCTTAACGCATCCGGCGGCAAGCTTCCTTACTGGGCCCGCACTTGCATGACAGAGCCATTTTTACTGCATTTTGATTCAATAGGTCAGGCGGCAGGGGAGCTGAAAAAGCTTCAGCGCAACTGGGCACCGTATCAGTATACCTGCTTTCGCCGTGCACAGCTTATTCAGGAAAAGCTTCCGTATATAAACCTCAAGGAACGAAAATTTCCGCTTACAATTCCGGATTCTTCCATGGGTTTATACACTTTAATTGATGAACACACGCTCATTGCCAGTGCAAAAACGACATCTGCGCTGCCGGCAGGGGCCTTAAATCTTGTAGAAGACCACGAAAATCCTCCAAGTCGTGCCTATCTAAAAATTCAGGAAAGCCTTACGCTTGCTTCAAGCTTTTATGGCTGCACTCTTCCGGGGCCAGGACAAAAGTGCTTTGAAGCAGGTGCCTGTCCCGGCGGCTGGACCTGGGTACTCACCGAGCTTGGTGCACAGGTGCATGCAGTAGACCGCGCACCGCTTGATGACCGCCTTATGAATAATCCTCTGGTAAAGTTTCAGGCTCACGACGCCTTTACGCTCACTCCACAGGAAATAGGGCCGGTAGACTGGGTATTTTCTGATGTAATCTGCTATCCCGAACGCCTCCTTAAGTGGATTCACACCTGGCTGGACAGCGGACTCACCCGTCACATGATCTGCACCATCAAAATGCAGGGCGAAATAGACTGGAAACTGATAGGGGAGTTTGCCGCCATACCGGATTCCCACATTGTGCACTTGAATTATAACAAGCATGAATTAACATTTATTCTCTAATAATCCCCCAAAATATACCGAAAATTTAGGTATATGCCTGCGAACAGCTATGAAAAACCTGATTTTTGGTCTCAAAAGGCTTTTTCCGAGGGGTATCCGGCCCGTTCCGTATACAAGCTCAAGGAAATTGACGAAAAATTTGGCATGATTAAGAAAAATTTCACTGTTCTGGACCTTGGTGCCGCTCCCGGCAGCTGGACAACCTTTCTTTTGCGCAAAATGGAAGGCACCGGCAAGGTAGTTTCGTGCGATCTTAATCCGCTTGCCAAATCTGTAAAGGGCGAAAATCTTGTTTTCATTCAGGGTGACTTAAACGCTCCTGAAATCCGCAAGGCTATAAAAGAAAATGGTCCCTACGACCTTGTTGTTTGCGATGCAGCTCCAAAAACTACCGGAAACCGCACCGTAGACACTGCCCGCTCCGAACAGCTGGTAGAAATGGCAGTGTGGTATGCACAGGCCATGCTCAAAACCGGCGGAAACTTTGCTGTAAAAATCTTTCAGAACGGAGACCAGCAGAAAATATTAAAGTCTATGAGAGAAATCTTTGCATCGGCAAGAGGATTCAAGCCAGAAGCCTGCCGTGCAGAATCTTTTGAAACTTACTTAATTGGAGTAAATAAAAGATGAAAAAAATTGAAGACTATGCTATAATTAAAAAACTAGAAAGTAGATTTAATATGGTGTTTAAAACTCGCGTTTCAAGAATTGTCAGTTCCTCTATTATTTTCTTCTGTTTCGGTGCAGTTTTTGCCTCTTCAGTTCTTGCAGTTTTACATAGCATAGATTCTCACAAGGGTGTGGGTGGTCTGGAAACCTCTGCCATGCCTGTATATAATTCTGATGATGACCTGGAAACCCTGCATGACCTTCTTGCAGAAACTACCGAGCCCGCTCCGGTTCAGGTTGACGAAGCCCAGGCTCTGCTTTTGACAGACGACACAACTGTAGAAGTTGAAACTTTGACCTATCAGACCTACCGTGTAAAATCCGGAGATATGATCGGTTATATTGCAGACGCCTTTGGAATCACACAGGACACAATCATCAGTGTAAACAACATCCGTCAGTCACGACTTATTCAGCCGGATCAGTATCTTAAAATTCCTTCAATGCCTGGAATCCTTTATACAGTAAAAACCAACGGCGAAACTCCACAGACTATTGCCGAAAAATATGAAGTAGATGCCACCAAGTGTGCACTCGTAAATTATCTTAGTACAACCACAGAGCTCAAGGCAGGCTATTCACTTTTTGTTCCTGATGCAGAGCTCGACTGGGTAACAAGACAGGAAATCAACGGAGATCTGTTCAAAAAGCCGCTCAAGGCCCGCTACTGGCTTTCTTCTGCTTACGGCTGGCGCGATTCTCCATTCAATACAGGTTCACGTTCATTCCACGGTGGAATTGATATGGCCGTTGCCCAGGGAACTCCAATCTATCCTGCAATGGATGGAAAGGTTACTACCGCCGGCTACAACGCAACCTACGGAAACTACGTAATCATAACCCACCATTCAGGCTACAAAACCCTTTACGGCCACATGAGCGCCATCACCTGTAAGGTTGGAAACTTTGTATACGCCGGTTCAACCCAGATCGGTAAGGTCGGCAGCACAGGTCTTAGTACCGGCCCGCACCTCCACTTTACAGTTTACAAAAACGGCAACACCATTAATCCTATGTCGGTTTTGAACTGATTTTAATTTGATGTTAATAAGTGCAGTATACTTAAACAGTATTGTCAGTTCATAGAAATTGTTGAGCATAATTACAACAAACTTTTTCCAAAAAAGTCTTTCAAAAAGGCAATTGAAATTGCGATGGAACAAGGAATTGCTATAGGCATGCAACAAGGCGCACGACAAAAAGCCCTGTAAAATGTACCCCATAAGGTAGACACATTAAGAAAAAGG
>JAFZYR010000043.1 GCA_017616165.1 Treponema sp. | reverse complement strand
AACTCTTACACGATTGCTCGCAACAGATTTTGAGTCTGTCGTGTCTACCATTCCACCACTCCGGCGTGAGTAGACAAAATATAACAAAAAAACGGGGGTTTTTCAAGTGTTTGATGCTTGTTATAATAATTACGTGAAAATAAACGTGCACACGTTTGAAGGCACGGAACCGGAGTTTGTATTAAAGACTGTATTCGGGTACGACTCGTTCCGCCAGAATCAAAAGAAAATAATACAAAGTGTACTCAGCGGCAAAGACACCCTTGCCATAATGCCGACCGGTGGTGGAAAATCGATCTGCTATCAGATTCCGGCACTTATTTTTGAAGGTGTTACAGTAATTGTTTCTCCGCTCATTTCGCTTATGCAGGACCAGGTTTCTTCGCTGGAAACTGCGGGCATTCATTCAGTATTTTTGAACAGCTCTCTCAGCTGGGACGACTATAAAAAATCAATGGACGAAATCCGTGCCGGTCAGGTAAAAATGATTTACGTTTCGCCGGAAGGCCTGTCCACAGAAAGAATCCGAACTCTGCTGGGGTCGCCAGAAATAAAAGTAAACTGCATTACGATTGATGAGGCTCACTGCGTTTCTCAATGGGGGCATGACTTCCGTCCGGACTATATGGAGATTGGGGCCTTCCGCGTCCTCTTCCCGGATGCAGTTATGATTGCTCTTACCGCAACTGCTACCGAAAATGTCCGTCAGGACATCATTAAAAACCTGCGCCTCAAAAAGCCGGAGATTTTTATTTCAAGCTTTAACCGTGAAAATATTTTCCTTGAGGTTGCGCCAAAAAAGAACGCGCTCGATCAGATTGTTCAGTGTATCAAAGACTACGACGGCGAAAGCGGAATTATTTATTGTAATTCAAGGCGTGCGGTAGACCAGCTTGCACAAGCACTTATTGACCTTGGATTTTCTGCAATCAATTATCACGCGGGACTCAACGACGATGTGCGTGCAAAAAATCAGGATGATTTTGTAAAGGGCAAGGTTTTGATTGTCGTTGCAACAATTGCCTTTGGAATGGGAATCAACAAGCCGGATGTACGTTTTGTAATTAACTACGATCTTCCAAAATCACTTGAGGAATACTATCAGGAAATCGGGCGTGCCGGACGAGACGGGTTACCTGCTACTGCCCTGCTGCTTTATTCCGCGGGAGACATAAACAAGGTGCGATTCTTTTTTGATTCGTCGGCAGACCCTCGCAAGGCAGAAGCAAGACTCCAGGGAATGATTAATTTTGCAACTGCGGTTTCATGCAGACGACGAATCCTCCTTGGATATTTTGGAGAAGCTTACGACCCTAAAAAATCAAACCGTGACTGCTGCTGTGACATCTGCGCAGGTGGAGAAATTCCCGAAATTGATGTAACCGTTATGGTACAAAAACTTTTATGCTGCATTATCCGCACTCAGGAACGCTTTGGTTCAACTTATGTAATTGATGTGCTTTTGGGTTCCCGCCAGAAAAGGATTATAGACAACGGCCACAACATGATTTCTACCTGGGGCATTGGCCGCGAGCTTTGCAAAGAAGACTGGTTTACACTCATTGATTTGTGCATCGCAGCGGGACTCATTACAAAATACGGTGAATATAATATCCTGCAGATTACAGAAGACGGTTATTCTGTTTTGGCAACACGTGAAAAAATTATGCTGCCGTTAAGAATTACATCGGCAGGTGGAGCAGACGCTCGAGACATTGAAGGTGCCGGCTCTGGTGGCATGATGTTCCCAAAACCTGGCGCAGAAAAGCCTGCCTATATCATTCATAAAAAAGCAGACGGCCGCAAAATAATTGCAGAAAAACCGGACGCTGATGACGAGACTGCAGAAAAAATTATAACAGCTTTAAAAGCCTGGCGCCGACGCAAAGCCGACGAAATGAACGTTCCTCCATACATCATTTTTGGTGACAAAACCTTATACGACCTTGCCGCCAAAAAACCAACCGACAAACAATCCCTCTTTGGCATCTACGGCATAGGCGAAGCCAAAGTCGAGCAGTTTGGCAAAGCAATCATCGCGGTGATTCAGGAAGTTGTAGGGGAACAGGCAGATGGAAAGTGAAATTGCAACAAAAGGAATAGAGTCTCGTATTCTCACAATCAGGAATCAGCAGGTTATGATTGACAGGGATATTGCTGAATTATATGGTGTCGAAACAAGACGACTTAATGAACAAGTCAAACGTAATTCAGAAAGATTCCCTGAAGAATTCTGTTTTCAATTGACGAAAGAAGAAACCGAAACTATTTCTTCAAAGTCGCAAATTGCGACTTTGAACGTGAGTGGAAATCTACGTGGTTCAAATATTAAAAAAATGCCATTCGCTTTCATAGAACAAGGAGTGGCTATGCTTTCTACTGTTTTAAAAAGTGAAACTGCAGTATCAATGAGCATTCAGATTATGAAAGCATTTGTTGCCTTGCGGAAATTTATGCTTATAAACGCACAGGTTTTTCAACGTCTAGAAAACATTGAAAAACATCAGATTACAACAGATTCCAAAATCAACGAATTGTTTGATAAAATGGGCAAATACAAAATCGACAACACCCAAGGCATCTTCTTCCAGGGCCAAATCTTCGACGCCTACGCAAAGTTTGAATCATTCATCGCACAGGCACAAAAGGAAATTATCCTGATAGATAATTACGTTGACCTGAGCATTCTTGAACGCTTTTCCAAAAAGAAGCCAAACATCAAAATCACAATATGGACTTCTCCAAAAACACCTTTGACTTTACAGGACATTCAACAATTTAATACACAATATCCAACCCTTACTGTAAATCACACAAACAAAATGCATGACCGATTTTTGATAATTGACAACAAGATTTTGTATCACATAGGTGCGTCACTGAAAGACCTGGGGAAGAAATGTTTTGCGTTTGAAATTCTGGATAAAACATTAATTCCTCATTTATTGGCGAAATTATAAAAAAAATACATCTTTTGCTGCATTATTTTTTCAAATACTCCAGCGCATACTCCATAACATAATCCCTTATGTTATTTTGATTTTCTTCCCAGGTAAGATCGATGTCGTAAGCAAAGGAGACTGCCATGTCATAAGTGAGAGGGATTTTTATATCAAGCGGAATAGTGCACGTACGGGTTTCATCTGTATCAATAAAGCGGGTCTGGCCGTCCTGTTCGTACAGCCAGTTGATGGTGTAGCCGAAATTGCAGATGCTGTTGGTCAAAAGGACGCGGCCTCCCTGGGGCTGGCAGGAACAGTTACTGCAAGTGAATCCCATTGTCGTTACATTGGGGCACTCACCCATAACTCTTACAAAATAGTCGCCGGCGCTTACGCAATAGGAGTTAGTCAATACTAACACATTAATATCTTTAAACTCTCCGTCTGCCTTTACGTAATCGGTCAACATGAGCTTGTGGCGGCCGTTTATGTCTGAATAGGTTGAATCTGTTGCAAAGGTGCGGTCAGAAAAAAGACTTGCAGTTTCGCTGCCCAGAGCCGGATAACCTCCCATATTATTTCGGGCATCAATAATCAGATTTTTCATTCCCTGTGATTTTAAATCTTCCAGCTGGCGGCGCAGGCGTTTTTTAAACGTAGGATATTTTCCTGTAAGATATGAAAATATATCTCCCCAATAATTATATTCTTCGGAATAACGGAGCATGTAGGCAGTATCGTCATTTATCATTTTGGCATCAAAGTTTTTATCTACGCCGTAGCGGTTTGGATATACGCCAAAGGAAATAAGAAATTGCATTACATATTCTATTGTATTAAGACCGTCTTCTACACAATCAAGTTCTACTGTGCAAGGCTGGCCTTCATCTGTAAGAAAAGTTACTCTGGCTTTTGGCGCGTCATATGTACCATCCGCGGCAGCACGGCTTATAAGATATTGTGCAATATCTGTGCTTTCTCCCATTCCTCGTGTTGCAAGAAAAACCGGGCGGAAAAAATCCTCGTTTTCTTTTACGGGATATTTATCTCCCTGATAAATGCATTCTGTTTCTGCGAGCGCCTGTTCAATTGGTTTACCGTTCCATTCAATAATTTGAGTTCCGTTGTGAATGCCCGCCTGGTACGCCGGTAAAGTACTCTCGCTAAGAATTGCCACTACCCGCCCATCATCAATACGTAACATGGAAAAGCCGTAATCGTTTCCACCAAGAAGTATAAGTCCACGCTCCCAGGCATCCCAGTCTCCTTCCGGCCAAGTGCCAACATGACCGTCATAAAAATAATAACCAAAGGCTGTTATGGCCGCATAAAAAAGTCCTGCATCATTTTTGCGTTCAGCTTCTTCTACTGCAGGCATAATCTTTTTTGCAATTGCCTGAATGTCGGTCTTTTTCCAGTCCTTGAGTGAATAATACTTTTCCAGATCCTTTGTAAGCGACACAAACCCTTGAGTATACGACTGCTTTGTATAATTTCTGAGCCCGGAATCAAATGGCATTGGATAAATAATTGTATAAAGAAAGGCCACCACTGCGCCAACCGGCAGAATGATTGAAAAAACTTTTGCCGGGATTTTCCATAAATTAAAAAGCGGAAAAAATGCTGTTACCAGCGCCGCAAGATAAAACGCCCCGTAAGTATGTCGGGTATACCAGCCGCTTCCCACAAACCTGCAGCAGCCAAAATGAATTACGCATGCTGCCAGAGGCACAAAACAAAGAGCACGCCAGATGTTTTTACCGCGACGCGTTTTTCCAAGAGCCTTTCTTGCAAAACAAAGCCCCACCGCAAATACCAGTACCAGCACTGCCATAAAAATTGTGACCGGATCCTGTGAAAATAAACGGAGATATATCATAGGTAAAGTGTACCTCCCTCTACAACCCCATCACATAATAAACCGGCAGATAGATTATGCCGGTTGGGGTGGTGGTGACTTTTCGTTCGTTGGAAAGGACTATAGCTTTTGAAACATTGTAATCTTTGTTTTGTAAGAAACTGTTAAGGGCAGAATGAACTGAATAATCCTTTCCTGATTTTACCTCTATTGGCAGAATTGAAAGAGAGTCGTAATCATTTACAAGGAAATCTACTTCGCCTTTTGATTTGTTGTCGTAATAAAACAGCTGCTTGTCGTGGGCTTTTAATTCCTGTGCAACTACTGCTTCGTACAATGTTCCAAGATTAATACTGTTTTCGCTATCAAGAATTGCCCTGATATTGTTCTGATACAAAATGCTGGAAAGAATGCCGACATCATTCAAATATAGTTTTAAAAGATTTTTCCCTGAATGTTCATTAAGCGGGAAAACAGGCGTTGAGACGGCCTTTACTTCAAGAGCGACGCCAGAATTTATCAGATAATCAAACTCATCCTGATAATTTGAAAAACGTTTTCCTTTTTTATTCTCGATGTCCTGAACAACAATTCGTTTTTTCTTGTTTTCAAGTGTTGATGGAATCATATCAAAAATTCGTTTGATTTTGAGTTTGTGTTCTAAATCATATTTTGAAGCATCCATACCATAATATTCATGAATCTGATTCTGGATTGTTCGCACACTTACAATATTATTAGTTTCAATAAAAGTTTTAACGGCATCAGGCAGGCCACCAGAAAGAAGATATTTCTTAAATAAACCAAGCAGATTATTATGAATATTTTCTTCGAGAGTTTCTCTATTTTTGATTTTTCCTTTGAGCGTGGAAATTGCCTGTTCACCAAAATTATTTGCGATAAGAAATTCTTCAAAATCCATTGGAAACATATGCTTTACTTCGATACTTCCCATTGGAATAGAAGAAGTCTGAGAAAGCGTAACACCCAGAAGAGAACCACTTGCAATATATGTAAAACGATTATCCTGATTTAAAAATTTGAGCAAAGTTAGAAGATGAGGATATGCCTGAATTTCATCCAGAAAAATCAAAGTGTTCTCTTTGTCCTTAAGCTTGTTTCCGGCAATCATACTGAGCTGCAGATAAAAATCGGAAGTACTTTTTGTGTTTTCAAAATAACGGTTGTTCAGAGAATCTTCCAGCAGATTGATTTCTACATAGTTTTCAAAAAGTTCAGTTCCTGCTTCGCGAATGATATAAGATTTTCCAACCTGACGCGCACCATCAATTATCAAAACCTTTTGGGTATCTGATTTAAGGAAATTAGAGATATATGCCTTTATTTTCCTGAACATATTTAGCCCCGTTTATGTTTTTACACTTTTTCACAGAAAAATGCATATAAAAACTACACTTTTCTATGAAATCTCACAGTTATAATATACACTTTTCCATAAAAAAACACAAGAAAAATATACACTTTTCTATTTTGTCAAAAACACAAACTAGCCGAACAGCCTTCTGCATTCCAGGTAAAATCGTTTTTCGTCGGCCTCGCCCATTGAAAAGGATTTTCTTGGAAGAGGTCCGCGGCCATTGATTGTTTCAAAGAACGAATCTTTTGCAATCGGCGGCAGGAGGATTCCTACAGCACCGGGCTTTTTGCCAAGTCCAAGAACTTCTTCACTTCCGTGGATGTAGTCGATTTCCGGAGCGGCACCAGCACCAGTTCCCACTTCCTTCAAAAACTTATCAATCTCCGGCTGAAGGCGTGAAACTGCAAGTTCCTTTATCGGTGTACGCAGCAACACAAACTTCTGTGCTCCACTCTCATCAACATAATCAAAACCAAAATCAGCGCTGGAAGCACGAACGGCAGACTCAAGTTCAGGCTGTCCTGCAACCTCGCTGACAGTACCACCAAGTGCAGCGGTCAGGGACTTAATGAGTGCATCTGCATCAACATTAAAAATAACGCGGTGAATAGGCTCAAAAGTCAAACCTTTATCATAAATATTTACAACTTCAATAAGCGCAAAACGAACAGGATTTTCTGCAAGTTCAGCTTCACCGGCACCTCCGGCAATCAGTTCTGCCTTGTATTCATCCCAGACAGCCTTGGCAGTTGCAAGAGAATGGTTTCCGTCACCTACTGCAAAAAGGAAGGTTGAACCGTCGGCAGCAGTATTTGCGTCTGCAATTTTATTGAGCGCTTCGGTTACTACACCAATGTCAGATTCAGAAGAAAGTCCCCAGCCTGTGATTGAACCGCCGTTACACATAAGGTCGCCCTTGTACAAAGGCTCGCGGCCGGCAGTAATTTTTTGAGCACCGCCAACCAGTAAATCATCCTTGTCGTTTACAAGCAGCATGATATGAGGAAGTTCAAGCGGAGCACCCTTACGGATTTCCTTGCGTGGAGGAATGCGGTCTACAATTGTAGCTTCGGTAGCGCGGATATTTGCCTTGCTGAACGGCTTCCATTCATAAGTTTCCAAATCTATCTGGGCAACAAGACCACGGCGCATACGGCCAAAGGCGGTTTTTCTTTCTATGTAGATAAAGCCGTTGAAAGGAGGGGCAAAAACGTTCCCACAACCAAGATATTCCTTCATCGTCTGGCGGATTTTGGCAATGCGCTCAGGCTTATCCGGCGAGTTCAAATAAACTTCCGGCAAAATCAAATTGAGCGTAGAAGGTCCGTCGCCCGCAGCAGCCTCTGCCTTTTTCCAGTAATCCTTATCCTGTGTGTACTGATCGCACGCAATCACAGACCATTTATTCAAATCAGTTTTAGCCGGAAGCAAAATCTCCGGTACTCTAAGTCCAAGTTCTTTTAATGTTTTCATAGGGCTAGTATATACAGTTGGCAGGATTTTTTCTATATGAATTAAGGCTACCGTTTTTGAACAAATAATCTTTATAAAATCCAGCCATCAGTGATATAATAATAGGACAAAGAGAGGTTAGTTTATGAGAAAATCACTTTTAGTAACCGCACTCCTTTTTCTTATGAGTCCGGTTTTCTGTCAGAGCAATCAGCTGCCTTTTACAAAGGGAGTAAATCTTCTCAATTATCTTGATACCTGTTACAAAGATCAACTCCCCCATCTTAACAAATATGATGAGGCAGATTTTGCCTGTTTTAAAAGCATGGGCATTGAGGTAATAAGACTTCCTATTCATTTTGACCTTGTAATGGAACCTTATACAACCGGAAAAATAAGTGATATTATTCTGGAAAAGCTTGACCAGGTTTGTGACTGGGCAGAAAAATATCAGATATATCTTATAATAGACAATCATTCCTTAAGTACCGAAGAATATGCAGACGTCCCTCCATCAGCAAAACAATATAAGGAGCATCTGGAAGCTGTATGGTCTCAGGTTGCACCGCGCTATAAGGACAGAAGCCAATACATCATTTATGAACTGATGAATGAACCAAAGGACAAAGGCGATATCGTAACAAAATGGATAAAAATTCAACAGGAAATTATTGAACTTATAAGAGGTTACGACCCGGAGCGCGACATTGTTGTAACAGGCACAGATTTTTCAAACATAGACACTATTGTAAAAATGAAGCCTTACAGCGACCCGCATCTAATTTATACTTTCCATTTTTATGAACCGTTTTATTTTACACATCAGGGCGTATACTGGATGGACAAAACCATCAAGGCTCTTAAGGATATTCCTTTTCCTTATAACAAATCGCGTTTCCCAAAATTGCAGGGCGATGCAGCCGTATTGACCGATTATTTTCAAAATCAATATAAACAGGAAGGAACTGCAAAATACATAAACAGCCGTATAAAAAAGGTTGCCGACTGGGCAAAAAAGAATAAGACCAGGGTATTATGCGGTGAGCTTGGAGTAACTGTCTGGACAAATCCTACGGATAGACTTGAGTGGATAAAAACAACTGTTGCAGCCTTAAACTCAAACAATATTCCCTACTGCACCTGGGGAATGGATGATTCTTTTGGATTATTAAAATCAGATGACTACAGATTGTTTTTTCCTGATGATCTTGATAAAGCCGCTGTAGAAGCAACCGGTCTTACAATGCCTGATGCAGAGCTTGCAGAAAAGGCAGGCTGCGATATTTCCAAGAACAGCCCATACGTAGTTTTTGACGGTGTACAGGGATCAGGTGTTGGCCTTGGCTTCTGGGGAACCGTAAAAAGGACAAGGGCAGACAACAGTCTTAATGACTATATGTCTGTTTCATATCCGGGCGACTCCAATGGACTTAGATTTTCTCTGCCAAAAAAATTATCCTCAAAAGTTGCAGATAACAGACAGTCACTTTTTGTAAGCTTTAAAGTAAAGTTTGCCAATTCGAACCAGGAGTTCAGAGTACACCTTATGGATTCTGACGGCGGAGAAGAAGCACTGCCATGGAGAAAAACTTATACAGTAAAAGCTTCTGCTTACCCTGTGAATAAATGGGTAACAGTTGAAATCCCGATTTCTGCTTTTGAAGACAGCTACGGAACCTGGTCCGACAAAACTCAAAAATGGCATAGCTTACCGTGTGATTTTGACTGGGCACGCCTTGAATCTCTTTACTTTGACTTTGATGATTACGACAACAAGAATACGGGAGACATCTTAATAGATGATATTATGATAACAAAATGAACAAGCTTATCTCTTTTATAAAACGTGAGCCCGTGCTTTTTGCGGCACTTCTTCTGGCGGTGGTTTCTGTTGCAATTATAAAACCGGCACCCTCCCTTTGCTTACAGGCTATAGATTTCCGCACCCTTGCAATTTTGTTTTCCCTTATGATTGTAATTAAGGCGTTCCAGAGCCAGAACTTTTTGAATGTAATTGCAGCCCGCCTTTTGCGACTTTGTAAGACCCAGCGCTCGCTTTATTTTTTGATGACGCTGCTGGTGTTTTTTTCTTCGATGTTTGTTACAAACGATGTTGCCCTGCTCACCTTTGTTCCAATTACAATTTTGATTTTTACGCGTGTCGGACTGCCGTGCCTTAAGCTTGTTGTTCTTGAAACTCTTGCCGCAAATCTTGGCTCGTGCATTACGCCAATGGGCAACCCGCAGAACCTGTACCTTTTTTCGTATTACGGATTTTCTGCAGGAGAGTTTTTTGCACTTACCGCGCGCATTGCAGTTCCATCACTTTTTATTCTTTGCGTAATGATTTTGGTGATTACCCATAAGCCGCATGGCAGCACAGCAAACGGTCCAACCTCCGACACTCTCGACCACAACATTCTGCAGACCCAGGTGTCCTTCATTACCTTTGATTTCCGCACCATTCTTTATATTGCAGATTTTATTTTGTGTCTGCTCACGGTTTTTCATTTTGTAAATTATCTGATTATGCTTGGCGTAACTGTTGTCATCATGCTGATCTGCAATTTCCGGCTTTTCAAAAAGGTTGATTACAGTTTGCTTTTGACCTTTGTGGGATTTTTTATTTTTACAAAAACTCTTTCCACAGTGCCGGCCTTTTGTAATTTTATAAACTCCATGCTTTCTTCCCCGTTCAAAACCTATATCACGGGAATCCTTACGAGCCAGGTTATAAGCAATGTTCCTGCAGCACTCCTTTTAAGCGGCTTTACACAAAACGGCGACATGCTTTTGCTTGGAGTAAACGTAGGTGGGCTTGGAACCCTTATTGCATCCATGGCAAGTGTAATTTCGTTTAAGATTTACAACAGCAGTGAAGAAGCACAACCCCCTCAAGGCAAAAAATATTTTGGCGTATTCACACTGTATAACGTTGTACTGCTGGTGATTCTGGGAATAGTAGTACTTTGTTCAAATATGTTATAATACATAACAATGAGCGATTTAGCGCAGCGGCAGTCACAAAGCCAGAAACAAATTCAAAAAATGTCTCAGGTTCAGATTCAGGCACTTAAATACCTGACCATGAACAGTCGTGATCTGCGCGAAGAAATTTTCCGTGCTGTAGAAGAAAACCCTGCGCTTGAGATAGTTGCCGGCGGTGAAAAAATGTCCGGCTCACAGCAAAACGAATATTCAAGCAGAGCCTCTGCCGCAGGCTCCGAAGCAGCAGACGCAAACCAGCGAACACTTGAAGCTCAGGCAGACCGTGGAGAAACCTTGCAGCAGCATCTTATGGCCCAGCTGGACCTTATGAAAATCCCGCGCGACGAATACGAGGTTTGCCAGAAGCTCATCTATAACCTTGATGAAAACGGCTGCTATGGTTCGAGCCTTGCCCCGCAAACCCTGCTTGATAAATCACGGCCGGCGCAAAACATAAAGCTGCTGGAAAGGTGCATAGACCGCATTCAAAGGATGGACCCGGTTGGAAACTGCTGCCGCACTCTTGAAGAAAGCCTTTTTGTTCAGGCAAAAATAGCCGGAGACGCCCCGCCGCTTGCACTTTTTATTCTGGACGGACACCTTGAGCTTTTGTCGCCGCCACAACCGGAAAAGGTTTTAAAAAAGCTGCTTGAATATAAAAAGACCTGGCACTCCAAAAAGTTTGCACCGGAAATTGCTCTTGATACAATCGCTCTTGATGAAGACAGCGCAGAGCAGGCCATAAAATATATCCTTACACTAAACCCGCGTCCTGCCGGTGAATATATTTCCGACACCTCAAAGGCAGATTTTTTCCGCCCGGATATAGTGCTCACAATTACGAGGATGCCCGGTTCCATCCCAGCAGACAATTTTGAAAACGGAATAGTAGCCGGCGACAGCACCTGCCACTTTCAGATAAAATACGCCGGAGGAGACCTGCCGGAAGTCAGGCTTGCCAAAAACATAAACTTTGACAAAACCCTGGTTCAGCAGGCACAAACCTTTTTGAATCAGCTTGCATACCGACAATCCACCTTAGCCTTGCAGGGCTGCGCCATTGTTGCCGCACAAAAGGAATTTTTCTTACACGGCCCGGGAAACCTTATCCCCCTCACCCGCCGCCAGATTGCTTCTCAGCTTAAAATCCATGAGTCCACAGTTTCCAGAATGTCGGGCAAAAAATCAAACAAATATATTCAGACAGAATGGGGGCTTTTTCCGGCGAGTTATTTTTTTGTAAGCGGCCCTTCGAGAGCCTCAGGGACCACAACCTCTTCTGAAGCCATTAAATTCCGCATTTCTAAGCTGCTTGAAAATTCAGCTACACCCCTTTCGGACCAGGCACTTACCCAAAAGCTTAACGCCCAGGGCATAAAAATCTCCCGCCGCACAGTGAACAAATACCGCAACCAGCTGGGAATGGATAATTCGTACGGGAAATAACGAATTTTCATTTGTTTTTTACCATTTCTCGTGTTATCCTTAATATTATGGAGAGATAAATTACACAAAGGGCAGTCCGCCCGCAAGGAGAATAATATGGAAAAATCAATAAATGCAGTAGGCTTCACACTGGAACAGAAACAGTCTGATATGATAGATAATAAGCTCAAAAGAATTGCTTATGCCCAAGATCTTATCGTAAATCTTACTATGCGCATCAAGCACGACAAGGCTTATTCTGTAGAAACCACAGTAAACTTCCGCTGGGGCTCTCAGGCTCATGTTTCCAACGAAGACTTTGATTTTGGCGCTGCCCTGAACAAAAACATGGACATGCTCGACCAGAAAATAAACAAGGAAAAGGAAAAGAAGCAGGAAAAATAAACTGTACAACAAATAGATTTTTTTCTAAAAAACTGGCGTAAAGCCAGTTTTTTTATTTGCAGGTTTTTTTTTGTTGAATTTTTTTCCTACTTTTTGTATAGTATAACTGTATGGCAGATAAGAAATTTACCGTTTTGGATTTGCTCGACCTGGAGCTTTCGGGACACGATGCTCTGCAGCTCAAATGTATTGCTGGACGTCGCGGACTTCCACGGGCTATTACAAATGCCGAAATAAACAGACCGGGTCTTGCGCTTTCCGGATTTTTTGAAAACTTTGCCGGTGACCGTGTTCAGCTTTTTGGTCGCGGTGAAACTGCCTATCTTTACAAGCTTCATAAAGAAAAAAATACCCAGACACTTAAAAAATTTTTTGAACCTGGAGTTCCTTGCTGTGTATTTACCTATAACAGCGAGCCTACCGAAGAATTCCGCGAGCTTGCAGAGGAATACTGCTGCCCTGTTTTGCAGACAGACCTTGCATCAACCGAGTTCACTACCCGCCTTACCCGTGTATTTTCCAATATTTTTGCGCCTCACAAAACCTTTCATGGTGTACTTGTAGAGGTTTATGGTATTGGTATTCTGCTTTCGGGGCACTCCGGTGTTGGTAAAAGTGAAACAGCGCTTGAGCTTGTAGAACGCGGACACCGCCTTGTTGCAGACGACATTATTGAAATTCGCTGTGTAAACGGAAATACAATTCTTGGCCGTGGTGCAAATACAACCATAAGCCATCATATGGAAATACGTGGTCTTGGCATTATAAACATCTCTCAGCTTTATGGTGTTGGTGCCATCCGTAATCAGAAGGAAGTTCAGCTCATTGTTCAGCTTGAAGACTGGGATTCAAACAAGGCCTATGACCGACTTGGAACAGACCAGACCTACCAGGAGCTGCTGGGAGTTAAAATTCCTGTAATTGAAATTCCTGTACGCCCTGGACGAAACCTTCCTATTATCATTGAGGCCGCTGCCATGAACGAACGTCTTAAGGACATGGGGTATAACGCTGCCAAAGACTTTAATCAGAATGTACTTAAATGGATTGAAACCGGTGATGCAAAATCTGCATACTATGGTCACGATAATTCATACTAAAATAATACTGACAGAAAGCTGTCGAGGAAATGATTATGATTGAAAAGATTCTTACTGTTCAAAACCGCGCTGGTATTCACGCAAGACCGGCAGCCATCATTGCACAGACTGCAAATAAGTTTGAAGCCGAAATTACCCTTACACGCGACGATACAACTGTAAATGCAAAATCCATCATGGGTGTTATTGCAATGGGTGCAGGCTACAATACTCAGATGACAATGAACGTAGAAGGGCCAGATGAATCAGAGGCTGCCGCAACAATTGAAGCCCTGTTTGAATCAAAATTTGAAGAAGAATAATAACAAAAGGAGGAATAAATTATGAAAGGAATAACAGACCGACAGAAAGAAGTTCTTGATTTTATTTCAGGTTTTGCAGAAGAAAACGGTTTTCCTCCAACTGTACGCGAAATAAGCGATCACTTTCAAATTTCCATTCGTGCCGTTCAGGACCATATCATAGCACTTCAGAAAAAAGGCTTTTTATCTCAGTCTCAAAAGCGTTCACGTTCCATCCGGGTTCTTTCTGATACACGCGACAAGGAAAAGCTTCCGTTCGTAGGAAAGGTTCCTCTCTTAGGTACAGTTGCGGCAGGCAAGCCCCTCCTTAGCGAAGAAAACCTTGACGGTTATGTAAATCTTACAGAGCCCTTTGTACGTCCCGGAAAAACTTACTTTGCCCTGCGCGTACGTGGCCAGAGCATGATAAACGCAGGTATTCTTGAAGGAGACCTTGCTGTTATAGAACAGTCAGATATTGCTGCCGACGGACAGATTATTGTTGCAGTAATTGATGATGCAATTACCCTTAAGCGCTACTACAAGGAAACAGACCGTATCCGCCTTCAGCCGGAAAACCCTGATTTCCAGGCCATCTATTGCAAGGATGTGCGTATTGTAGGCATTCTTTCTAATATCGTAAGAACATACTGATTATGCCGCAGATTTATTTATACACAGGCCCTGAATTTGGAATGCGCGACGAAGCTGCTGAGGCAGTTGTAAAAGCGCTCAAAAAAAAGTTTGGGGAAGTAGAAGAGCATGTTTATTATCTCAACGAAACCTCCATTGGTCAGGCAATTTCGCAGCTTGATAATGGAAACCTTTTTGCGTCTGCAACCTGTGTAATCTGTAAAAATGCAGAGCTGCTCAAGAAAAAGGAAGATGTTGCTATTGTAGAAGACTGGTGTAAAGCCAATGATGCTTCCGGCGAAGATTCTTCTGCCCTCATTTTTATTTCCGACGAAATAAGCGTAGACTCCAAGCTGGACAAGCTGGTGCCTGTTGCAAATAAAAAGAAATTCTGGGAAATGTTTGATAACCAGAAGGTTCCATGGCTCACAGATTATTTCCGCAAAAACGGTTACTCACTTACCGAAGATGCTGCACAGATGATTCTGGACATGGTAGACAACAACACGCTTGCTCTTAAAAATGAATGCTCACGCTTTTTCCTTTGTCTGGAAAAGGGCAAGACTGTTACCCCTGACGATGTAGATTCCTTCCTTACACATAACCGCGAAGAAAATGCCTTTACACTTTTTAAGCAGATGACCGCTAACTATGATACAAGCAGCCGTCGTCTGGAAGAATCGCTTGAGGTTTTGCAGGGTATAAGACTTTCCAAGGACAGCTCTTCTGTTCCGCTTATTGCAGGACTTGCCTCATGCTTTAGAAGGCTTGTTTTGTGGCATCGCCTTCAGGAAGAAAGCAACGGCGGTTATGGCGCTGATGAAGCTACTTTAAAATCAAACGGCTTTGGAAGCAGCCTCATACAGGGACAATACCGCAAGGCTGCAAAAATATGGACAAAGGGTCAGGCAACAGCAATACTCGCAGTGCTTTCTTCTGCAGACATGCAGATACGCTCCGGCGGCACGGCCATGGAAGACGTTCTGCTTCAAAAAATGCTTTACGAGATTGTTGTAAAAAAAGGTGCCTCGCTCGCTACGGCAGAATACTAGGCCCTACTCTATTTCAACTCTATTCAGTAAATTCTTTAGAGACTCAAGCTCTTCCTTTGTAAGCGTAATCCCCTTACCCATTTTCTGATGGTCCGGTGACCAGCTGCGGATATCGTATTTTGCAGGACGACCGCCCCACGAAACAAGATTAAGCTCCAGATTCCAGCCGCCCTTGCCTTCTGCAACGGTTCCAACGCTCTTTACAACTTCGAATGAAAAATCATCAGCCATAAAAGCCTCCTCCCTGATATTTTACCATGTTTTTCTATATAATGGGATTTTTTTGCAAAAATTTCCCCATTTTGCCGATAATAAAGTTGTAAGAATGTATTTTATAGGTTAAAATAAGATAATCTTTAAAATGTGAGGATTAATATGAAAAAATTAGCATTTTTTGCTCTTTCTGTTTTCTTAATCCTGTCTTTGATTTCCTGCGGTTCTAAAAAGCCTGCAGAAGATACTACGGAACCAACACCTCCAGCAGTAGAAGAGACAGTAGAGGAAACAATCGAAGAAACCGTTTCTGAAACAAACAATGATCTTGCTTTGGCAAATATGAGTGCTGCACGTCAGGCTGCCATAGATTCTGGAGCACAGGGCTATGCAGAATTTGATGCTCTTGAAGATGAGTATGCAAAGCTTCAGGCTAGAGCTGCCAATGGTGAAGATGTAGCCGCTGAATGTGCTGAGCTTGCAAAGAAATATGAAGCACTTGCTACTTATGTAAAGGCCTGTGAGCTTAAGGACAAAATCGACCAGCATGACCTTCCGCTTATAGTAGAAGCTGCTTACGATGAAGCCTGTGATAATCTTTTTGACTGTGAAGATCTTTTTGCAGACCCTGATGCAAAAGCAGATGACATACTTGCAAAGGCAACTACAGCTTATGCCGGTATGAAAACAGTTTTTGCAACAATGTCTAAGGAGCTTGCCAAGGATGCCCGCGACAGTGCTCTTGAAGCAAAGAAGGATGCCGACTCTGTAAAGGCTGGTGTTTCACAGAAAAAGGAATACAACAGAGCTGCAGAGCTTTTCAAGAAGGGTGACGCAAGCTACTCTATGATGGGCTTTGAATCTGCTTACGACTATTACGCAGAAGCAGAAATAATCTTTACAAACCTCTTCAACGATATTTACGATAAACGCGCTGCTGCACTTGCCGCTATTGAAGCTGCAAAGAAGAGTGTAGAAGAAAGTGCTGCCATTGCAGAAGAAGCAGACCTGGAAGCACCTCTTTCCGGCGACGTTGACGGAATTGAAGATGAGGATGCCGTTCTCCTCGAAGAAGATGACTATGCAGACCCAGAGGATGCAGAGATTTATCTTGACGAAGACATCTCTATCGGAGGTGATGTAAAATGAAAAAGTTAATTACTGTTTTAATGGCTGCACTTCTTGCTGCCAGCGTTTTTGGTGCAAGCTACAAGAACAACACCTATCAGAAGCTTGCCGACGAATATACAAAAAAAGCTGAAAAAGCAATGGATGCCGGTGAATATGACGATGCTATTGCTTATTCACAGGAAGCACAGAAAAATGCAGAGCTTTCAAAGGCCTTTATTGCAAGAATGATGGCTATGGGCGAAGCAGAAGATAATATTAAGCTTGCAAAGAACAAGCTTGCCTGGGCAGAAAAGATTGATGCTCCAAACATTTTCCCAATGGCTTATACAGCTGCTAAAGAAAATCTTGGCTATGCAGAATCTGCCTTTGATTCAGAAGAATGGGGCCGCGCAAATGAATATGCAAAGCTTTCTCTTGCTGCACTCGAAGGAGTTTCAGAGGTAACACCACTTCCTGCAGAATACATTGTTCGCCCTTGGGCAGAAACAAAGGACTGCTACTGGAATATTTCTGGACGCCCTTACGTTTACAACAACCCGCTGCTGTGGGAAAACCTGTATCAGGCTAACAAGTCTAAGATGCCAAAGCCAGAGGATCCAAACCTTATCCTCCCAGGCATGAAGATGAGTATTCCAAGCCTTACCGGTGAATACCGCACAGGTACATACGATCCTAAAAAGGAATACGATACCTACGGAAAATAAAACTTGGGGTCCCTGAGGCTCTCGAAGGGCCCAAAAGACTGTCACACGGATTCGATTTCGCTAACGCGAAATCAAGATTAAAAAATGGAATTACGTTAGTAATTCCGAATCCGTGTGACATTTTTTATTTAACAATAGCATTTTTCAAATAAAACATCATCGCGGTTGACATAAGGGCATGAGGAAACTGATCTGTTCCCATGTCTTTTTTTATTTGTTCAACCGGCACCTTAATCACGTTTACAAATTCATCGTTGTCGAGGGACTGCCCTTGAGTACACTGTAAATCCTGGGCCAGAAAAACATGCACATGATTCGAAAACAGCGCCGGATTAGGATTTACCATTCCAAGCTTTGTAAGGCGGCCTGCGGTACAGCCTGTTTCTTCTAAAAGCTCGCGGCGGGCGGCCACTTCCGGCTCTTCACCCTTATCTATTACACCACCGGGAAACTCTACGCTAAGGCATTTTGAACCATGGCGCCACTGTTTTACCATATAAAAGGACTTTTCCTTGCCATCCTTTTCTGCAACTTCCGGAATTACAATAACCCAGTCCGGGGCATCAAGAACAATGTATTCCCCCTGCACTGTGCGGTCTGTTGCCTTGTCTGTATAAGTATTTGTACTGCTTGTAACATCAAAAACAATGGTTTTGAGCAAAGATTTTTTTTCTCCGCAGGTCCACTTTAACTTTTCATCATCTTTTGTAAAATAATCCATCGTGTATGCCTTCGGGGTCCCTGAGGCTCTCGAAGGGTCCCCTATAATAAAAAATTGACTTATTACGAATCTACATTTATCATAATAATATACATAGGAGGTGTCTATGGCAATAATAACTTTGGCACGTCAGGTTGCCGCAAAAGGTGATGAAGTAGCTCAGGATTTGGCTGCAAAGCTTAACTATAAATTTATAACCCGCAAAGAGATTGAGGAACGCATTATTGAACTTGGGTTCCCTCGTGATAAAATGCCTAAATATGATGAACGCAAACCGGGCTTTTTTGCTTCTATGGCCAAGGACCGCGATGCATACCAGAACCTTTCGCAATATGCCATGCTCGAAGCAGCCTCTAAAGGAAACGTAATTTTTATAGGACGCGGTGCCTTTGCATTTTTCAGCTCAATTCCAAATCATATTTCGGTAAGGCTCATCGCCAGTGAAAAAACAAGAATTGCCCGCCTTATGCAGGAATTTGAATGGACCGAAAAGCAGGCCCGCCAGCATATTCAGGAAAGCGACGCCAACCGCAACGGCTTTCATAAAAACTTTTACAACATAGACATAGAAGATCCTGCAAATTTCCATATGGTAATAAATACCGGTACCGTAGCCATAAATGACTGCGCAAACATAATTGCAGAGTTTACCCGTGCCCACATCACTCCTACCAAGGAAGCAGAAGGCACAAAGCTTATAGAAGAAATGCTCAAAGCCCAGGCCGTAGTAAACAAGCTCATCTTTGATTACAAAATCAAAATAGACTTTTTGCATGCCGCAATCGAAGACGGAGTATTTGTACTGTATGGTGTTACCGACGCCCCGGGTCTTGTAGAACAGGCCCTGGAAATTGTACGCCAGGAGCTCCCACAGTACCAGACCCGCTCTGCAGTAAGCATAGTGCATGATTTTAAACAGTATCAGTAAGGGCTATCTGGTGTTGCTGTAGACCCTTAAACCTATTGATGGGGAGACGCTGCTGGAGTCAAGGTATTGAGGAGTAGCCGAAATCTGGCATTCGGAGGCAGTTGAAAAACAGTCACCACCCAAAACTGCAAACTTGTTTGTTGTACACGAATCGGACCACTCTGCAGCATTGCCACATAAATCGTAAAGGCATAAGGTATTAGGGAGTCTTGTTGCAACGGCAGAGGTGTCGTCTGTATCGAAAACTACATAATATGAAAGCACATCCTGCAAATCGGTACCGGTCCATTTATAATCCCAGGTTTTTGTTTCTCCAAAGCTTGAATACAGCAGGTCTTCTGTGGTATTGGCATACAAAGACGGCAAACCACCTCGACAAACAAATTCGTATTCATAATAAACAGGCATGCGGTAGCCCAAAGCCTTATCATCAATCACCGCCTTATCTACATAGGCTCCGTCGCGGCTGGAACGAAGTATGTTTCCCCCGCTGTCCTTGTATACTGGTGTAAGCCCGTCCATTTCGCTGGCCGCATTACACCATACACGGGCATCTCTAAGTGAAATACCGGTTACTGGCTTGTTTTTCTGGGATTGGTCATTAACAGTATTTGCAAAGGTATATACCGCAGTTCCTCTTTGCACATCGGTGGCCCAGGTATAAACAGCCTGCCACTGTTCTACAGTTATTTCTGTTCTTTGAACCGAAAAAGGGACGAGAAACGAAACATTCTGTGTAAGAAACCCGGAAAGATTAATGGTATTTTGAGTTGCATAATTAACAGAAAGAGCTGGCAGCAAATCAAGTTGAGTATTCTGCCCCCTCTTATAAATAAAAATAGCAAAGGAACAGTTTACTTCATTTTCGGAATGCTCTGATGTACTTACAGGAATTATATTAATGCCATAAGAAAGAGTTAATTCAGATAGAAGCGGAACCTTATAATCCAAAAGCTGTATTGTTTCTCCAGAATCTGTTATTCCAGAAAGCCTTAGCCCCTTAGTATTAATCTGCGAAACTGGTTTTCCATCCAAAGTGCACAAGGTATTTTTGGAATCAAGAATATATTCTACACTGTCTGGACCACTTTGTAATGAATACCTTACAAGCCTGTTTTTAACAGCCTCTCCTTTAAGAATATCCGAAAATGAAACTCCAGGAGAACAGGCTTGTAAAAGCATAAGAGACATAAAGCATATTACGCAGATTATTCTGTACTTTTTCTTCATCTTTGTCTCCTAAAAGCTGAACTGGCTTACTTTCTGAAAGTTAGCGGGATATCCGGTTATACTCGGAAAACTCGAAGCACTATAATTAAGGGATATTAATTCCTGCAGTGCTGCAGAATTTATTGATTCGTTTAATGCAGAAAGAGTTATTTTATTGCCCGAAGATATTGAACTATAATAAATATCTTTTCCTACGTTGCCATTGTTGTTTTTAAACTTATTATTTTTTAAAATTATTTCTGAGCCTCCATCATGGCTTACATTGATGGCACCCCCATGTCCTCCTGAACAATTTTCAAAATAACAATTTGAAATTGTATTCTTTTTTACGCCACTACCAAAGTATACCGCGGCATTAGATTCATCTGCGGTACAATCCTTAAATGTGCAACCAGTCAAATTTGTTTCTGATGATATATAATAGATACTTAAACACCTCATATTATTGAAATTTCTAAACTCCGAATTTACAATTGAACACGAGTTACCATTTGAAATTCTAACTTCTGAACAGTTCTCAAATATACAATTTTCAAGCAAACAGGAATCTGTTTGAGTTATATAAATAACTAAACCGGACTGAGAAGAAAAGTCACTTAAAGTAATATTTTTAACTGATATAGACTTTAAATATCCACCATTAATTATCGATGGAGTACTGCTTCCTTTAATGAACTCACAATTTTCAACAGTTAATGTCGACTCTTTTTTTGTTGAATCGTTAGTTACTATTTTTATCAAGTCGTCGGAATTACATTTATTGAATGTGGAATCTTTAATCACATATTGTTGATTTGACTGGGTATTATTTATTTGTACATATCTTGAAATTTCACAATTATCTATAGTAAAGGAATATGCACTTTCAATTGAATTTATTTTTAAATTCTTTAAGGTTGCTGCACCAGAAAAACTTAATACGAATCCCTGGCCTTCTGGAAGTGTTATGGAATCAAGGGTTCCACTAAAACCTGATACTACCCCAGAAGCAAAAGAACTGTCTTTTATAGTTCCGGCAAATTGACTTACAGAACCAACATTAAATATACAATCTGATATAAAGGCATTTCCTTTTGTGAAGTTACTGACACTAGAAAAAGTTGTATTCTGTGCATGAATTACAGAAGAATCGCCGTTTCCAGAAACTCCTCCAGTTATACAGTTATTCAATTCTACTGACGAGAAGTCTTCTATGACACTTGAAAAAATTGTATCCGCCGCAACAATTTCAGAAGAATCACCTTTCCCATTTACGATTCTATTAACATTACAATTACTAAGATTGATTGAGAACAGATTATCTAAAGAATCAAAGGAAGTATAATTTGCAACCAATACACAATTGGAGTTGATGGAACCATTTATATTACCATAAACATTACAGTTATTAAATGTCACAGGCATTTCACCATCAATTCCCTCCTCTATCGATATTGAAACATAATATCTACCTTCAGTTCCAAAGATACAGTTATCTGCAATCACTGTAGTAGGAGTTGCACAATCGGTTTGAGCATCTTTCTTCTGAATTATTATAAGCGGTGCAAGATAAATATAATTACCGTCCGAATTTTCTTCATAACCTGGTAAACACACATTTGACATAGTAACCGTTGAATCCACCAATTCCGTTCGAATTCCAGCCACTTCCGTATCCGTTATCTGCACATCGGCACTGCCCCTCAAATACATTTGTATTTGTAAAAGCTCATCCGTATTACCTTCAACTATAATTGAATCTGGAGCCTCAATACAAACCAAACCTTTTACCAAAAGCTCATTATCAGAAAATACACAATCCTGAGCCCGCAATCGAAAAACAGAGTTCTCTTCATACTGCCAGTATGCATAGCTTGGAATATAATCCTGGATCTGAACAAACTGATTTCCTGTTATTGTAATAGAATCCAAAGTATCATACATACCGGGAGTTCCGAATTTCTCAAAACTGCTGAAGCGGCTATCCTTAATTGTACAAGAGCCATACGTTGAGTTATTCCATATGACACTGCTAAAGACCCCGTTTTGAGACTGCAGTTCAAGGCCTTCAAAGAATATATTTGCCGTAGAGTGATTATAGCCGTTAATAGCGAAACATCTCTTTTTGGATTCTCCATTATATTGTATTGTCGAATTGCGTATATTTATATTCCAAACATCATGATTGAAATCTATTATTGTTGAATAGGACAAAGAATCATCTGCTGTCAGGGTGCAGTCTTTCATTGAAAAATCACAATAGTCAGAAGAACTGCTGTTTATTCTCAAACAACGATCTAAAACACAATTATCAAGCTCGATTGTTTTACCTGAAGAAAGACGTTCTTTACTTATTGTTGAATTCCTAAAAATCAGAGAGTCAGAAATATTAAATGTATATCCATCATTTTCTGTACCCTGCATTAATGTGGAATCAGAAATAATACAGTCTTGTGCCGTTATATTTAAATGTGTTTTTGGTTGTCGTGTTTTTCTTGTTTCCTCAATTCCTGTAATATTAACCGCTGTTACATCTAAACTTATGCCCGCCTCGAATAAGTTTGTCAGACACATATCTGAAATATTACATAATGAAAAAGAATTAAACGCTATATGAATTTCATGATACGCAGAATAACCATTATCCCAATTCCCATCAGGATTATAATCATTTATAGTACCCTTAACAGTTACTGTCGAATTATCATCTCCTGTAAGATAAAATTTACCACAACTGTTAGTAATATTACAAGAAGAAATTCCATCAAGATACAAATTGTCAATAATACAATTTGATATTTCTAAAGATAAATTATCTGTTAAGAATGAGTTTTCGTCATAACTGGTTCTAAAATCAAAAAAAATAGAATCCAAAACAATAGAACCATAACATCTTGTGTTTTTTTGACATGAACCTTTTATTCGACTGTGACTACTATAACAGGAGATCTGTCTTTCGTCTGCTGTAGTTTCTGTTCCGTTAAAACCGCCTCTTAAAATGAGATTACCTCTAATATCATATTCGTCTTCTGCCCAATAATCGCCATTGCATAACCATATTTCTACCATGGAATCAAGCGGGCGTTCGTTTGCAAGCAATAATGCTTTGGTTAGTGTTATACAAGCATCTTCCCATGAAGCTCCCGTGTCATGTCCTGTAGCATAGCAGTCTACATATATGATTTCGCCACTTTCGGTAATTGTAATTACATAGTTTTTTGTATAAAGGCCGTTACGGCTTGTAACTGTATAAATAACCGGCTGTGAATAATTAAGTGCACTTACACCCGAAACAAGCTCTACTCCATTTACAGCCACTGTTCCATAAGTTTCGAAGCTTGCAACAAGAGGGGCAGAACTGCTGCCTGTTCCATAAGGAAGAACTGCAAAACCGGTTAATGTTTGTTCTGACAAAGAAACAGAAATATCCTTGTTGAGTACTGCATTATTTTGTGCCAGGAACGAAAGGCTGGTGAGTGTACAAGAACAGTTTGTGTCATAAACAAAGGTAGTCTGAACCCTGTAAGTTTTTGTTACCGAAGGATCATCTGCCGCAGCTACCTTGTAATAAATGGTTTTGTTAAAGTTCTGAGCGGTAAAGCCTGAACCCTGTGTTACTCCATTTACTGTTACTGGACCTGTAGCAGCAAATTCACATATAAGAGAGTCCGGAGGATTTTCTGTATTATATTTGACCTCCAGATAAATTGTATTGGTACTGTCATTAATTATGCCCTGCGAATCACAGCTTATAGACGGATTAAGGGCACCTGGAATTGTAAAATCTTTTATTGCTGCTACTGCCGGTTCAACATATATAAATGAAACATGAACTGTATAAACACGGCGGTATTCTCCGTTTTTTGCAGTACAAAGATACTGCAAATCTGATTCAAAATTATTCTGAGTAAGTCCGCTTTGCTGCCAGAAATTATTTACGGTTACGTTGCCGGAAGAAACAAAGCTTGGAATAAGGGTGTACGGAGCTTCACCGGAATATAAGATTGTAGCGTTTATATAACCACGGTCACCATCATTTATTATGGTAGCCATTGTAGTATCCTGTATTCCCGTGTTTAATTGCTTTGTAAATCTAAAGTCTGTAATGCTCCTTATTGTATCCGGGTCTTCCTGATAGTTTGCATTGAGCACATAGGTTTCCTTAAGGGTCCTCAAATGCACATGCAGATATAAGCATCGTAATTCCTGAGTAAAAGGAAGACTAGTCTGAGCATTTTCCAAAGGAATTTCTTCTCCATCCTGTGTAAGGCTGTAAGTAATTGAATCGCCAATAAACTGAAAGTCAGGGATAAGATATAAAATATTTTGTTCCCCACGGTGATCAATCGTATAATCTGCAGGATAAAGTGTTATTACAGAAATTTCATTTTCGGAAAACTGGGCCTGAGAATCTCTTACCAGAGCCGGATTATTATACTTGGAAAAAACAAAAGAATTGATAACAGGTTTTGTAGTCAGGATTTCGCATTCAGCAGTATATATGCACACGCTGCCGTCCTGCCCCTTTACAAGAAACTGAACCGGTTCTGTAAAATCTATAGGATAAATTAATGTCTTTGGAAATGCTATATTATTTTTGGCAATAAATCTTTCTATAAAGCGCTCGGCATTCGAAGCAGAGCTTATTCCCTGACAGAAAGAAAGCATTTCTGTAAACGAAAGACAATCCTGTAGATAGGCTTGAGTCAAAGGAAGCACCTCTGCCCCTCCTGAAACTATAAGATCTGGAGTAAGGCCGGTCACGTCTATTCCGCAGTCCATCTTAAAGGTAATATGTTTTGACTGTTCGTCTATAACTGAATCTTCAAACTGCCCCTGGACTGTAAACGAAAGAATTTTCTTTTCAGAACTTAGAATAACCTCTTGTGACTGGCTGCCAGAAGAAGATTCACTTTTGGAAACTTTAACCGTATATATTTTATAGCTGGCATCCTGTGCTATTACACCAAAGGAAACGTCGTTTGAAAAATCTATTGCCTCATCAAGAGCAGGAGTTTTAAAATCGGTGTTATTCTTTATAAAATCCATAGCCCAGTTCATAAGCGTATTGTTACGACGAGCTTCATACATTTCTAAAGAGGTTTTTACGAGGTTTGCAGACGGAAAGGCCTTGTGAATATACGAAATTGTAAACGGAAGAATTGTACATCCGTCTGAAACTATGGGCTTTGGAATAAGCTCCGAAATATCTGCCGAATCATTTATCTTTACGCTTATAACCTCTCCAGAAATTGAGGATTCTTCTGTAATATTATTTCCATCTGTATCCACAAGCGAAAAATCAAGCATTTCTTTTTTGGACGAAGGAATTAAATCATGGAACAGGTTACTGCAGGAACAGAAAAGGAACAAAAATAGTAAAAGAACAGCTTTGTACAGTTTATTTTTCATTTGTTATTCCCTACCGGTTTTAAAAGGATACAGCACTATTGAAACATTGAACGCAGGAAGTGGAATTAATCCGTCTTTTTCGATAATGCAGTCGAATGAACCTGATAGGCGCAGCTCTAAGGCTCTGTCAAACAGATTAAAGCCGGTATATAGCTTTACTGAAAACATGCAGCCACTGCCTTTTGTGGTTGTAAGTTTATTTTGTATTAAATCAATTGCCGATTCAAAATGCCTTATTGTCGCAAGATAAGGACCAGCGCCTGCATCAATTCCAAACGAAAAAACAGAAGTCGGAAAGAGCTCTACTCCTGCTGAAAAAAGAAACGGCCATAAATCAAAGGAATGAACCATAGAGTTTGTTCCTGAAATTACACAATGCGCTGCCTCAAAGGAAACCGGTATGGAACAAAAAGACCCGTTAAGAAAAGTATAACCCATCCCAGCACACCATTCGGGCTTTGTTGAAATATAATCCGACAATTCGGCTATAGCAAAATGCTTTTGAATACCGCCTTTAAGGAAAAAATTATTATAAAAGGGCTCTGACTGGGCTTGCAGCTGTGTGGGTTTAAAAAAAAGAAAAAAAATAAGCAGAAACAGGCAAGAAAATGATTTTAAATTGTACACTTTATAAGTTTTCATACTTTCCTCTAATAGAATAAGTTTAACATGGCAATATTCATTTGTAAAGAAAAAGCAGATTGCCGTCTCAAATACAGTAATGACATAATTTTTTCTCTTTTTTTCACTTTTTTTCTCAAATTTTTGTAATAAGTCCCTTTTTTTTTCTAATCTATATATGTAAGAAAAATAATTCTTGTATAGTTGCGTTGCGGCTGAGGATTATGTACAAATCAATTTTAGAGGGTAAAAATGAAAAACGAATTATCAATTTTTTATCAAAGAGAGTACAAAGACAGGCTGTTCAAATTTATATTTGGACGGGAAAGCGATGAAAGCAAGAGATGGAGACTCCAGCTTTACAATGCATTAAACGGGACGCATTACGACGACCCCGATGCATTGAAGATTAACACAATAGAAAATGTCATATATATTTCTATGCATAATGATATTTCATTTCTTATCGATTCAGAAATGGATTTATATGAACAACAAAGTTCTCAAAATCCCAATATGCCGCTCAGGGGGTTGTTTTATTTTTCACTTTTATATCAGGGCTACATTAATGAAAACAAAATGAACATTCTCAGTAATCATCTTATTCAAATTCCTACTCCAAGGTTCATTGTATTTTATAATGGGCCAGACAAAAAAAGGGACTCCTGGAAATTAAAGCTTTCTGATGCATTTATACATAACGATGATTCAGGTGATTTTGAATGGACTGCTACAGTTCTGAATATCAATGACAAACATAATCAGACACTTTACGATAACTGTAATCCGTTGTATGATTACGTAAAATACGTTGGAAGAATTAAAGCTAACTTGAAATCTGGAATGCAAAACGAAAAGGCAATAGATGAGGCTATTAATTTTGCAGTTGAACAAAACTTTCTGCAGGGTTTTTTCGAAAAACATAGAGCGAGGATAAGAAGTATGTGTCTTACAGAATTTGATGAAGAAGAATTCAAAAGAGTCTGCCGCAATGACGGGTACATTGATGGTAAAAGCGAAGGCCTTGCTCAGGGGCGAGACGAAGGCAAAAAAGAAAAAGCAGAAGAAGCTGCTATTGCTTTACTTAACGAAAACATCCCGCCAGAGACAATTGCCAAATGTGTAAAAATCCCGATTGAAAGGGTTTTGGAACTGCAGGCAACCATGGCAATAACATCGTCTTGTTGACTTTTATACTTTTAAAAGCGATAATTTAAGATATGAAAACCTCAAATAAGTTTACTTTGACACGCATTATTTTTGCGCCTGTTTTTTTTATTTTGTATTTTATTCCTGTTTGGACAGGGGCTTTTACTAAGCTTTCACTTATAATTGCAATTCCGCTTTTGTGTTTTGCAGAATTTACTGACTATCTGGACGGACATTATGCCCGCAAGCATAACGAAGTAAGCGACTTTGGAAAGATTTTTGACCCTTTTGCAGATGTAATTCTTCATATGACAACCTTTTTCTGCCTTATAACATCTGTTAAAGAGGGACTCGGTTATACACCACGCTTTATTTTCATTCTGATTATGTACCGCGAAATGGGACAGACCTTCCTTCGTATGGTTGCAGCCAAGCAGGGTATTGCAATTGCAGCACGCAAGGGTGGAAAGCTCAAGACAGTTGTTTATGTAGTTTCGGGCTTTTATGCACTGTTCCTGGAGCTGCTTGTTCGTCTTGAGCTTGTACCGGACTGCTTTGGTGTGCTTAAGATTGTGGCAACCGTGCTGTTTGTAATTTCGCTTGTTTTGAGCTACGCATCGTTTATTGATTACATCGTTCATTTTGGAAAAACGATAAAAGAATAACGCTTCGACAAGCTCAGGGACCCCGAATGGAAAAGGTCTTCGATAATCCATCCAAATTAGAAGCTCTCGTAAAACAAAGGTACGGCATTCCAGACTTTATGATGATGGAAAATGCCGCGCTTGCATTAAAGCAATTAATTGAAAAGCTAGCCTCCCCTGCCTCCCGCATTCTTATTCTTTGCGGAAAAGGTAACAACGGTGGAGACGGCTATGCCCTGGCACGGCTTTTGCAAAACAATTATGATGTTTTTCTTTACAAGCTTGCAGAGCCCACAGCCGCCGAAGCAAAGACACAGTACCAGACCTGCACAAAGCTCAAGCTCAACTTTATTTCAGAAAAAAAGGCGCTTGAATTATTAAAGACTCCGGACTCTCCAGCTCCCGCACCCCTTGTTGTTGTAGACTGTCTTTTTGGCACAGGCTTTAGGGGTGAATTACCGGCCGCAGTTCAAAAGCTGATAGACACCGCCAACAGCTGTGATGCAATACGCATAGCCTGCGACATTTCAAGTGGGCTTGCCTTTGATGCGCATTATACTGTTACCATGGGAGAGCACAAGCTTGCACTATGCAGCGACAGGGCAAAGCAGGTAAGCGGACAAATCATAGTAGCCGACCTTGGCGTTGACAACAAAGCTTTTCAAGCCGCCATGCCGCCCGCAGCCTTTCTTATTACCGACAAAGACCTTAAGCTTCCCTTCCGCACAAACAAGGCAGCACACAAGGGCACCTACGGGCACACAGCAGTTTTTGCCGGTGAAAAATCTGGAGCTGCAATAATCTGTGCTACAGCTGCAATGAACTTTGGAAGCGGACTAACAAGTCTGGTTCAGACTCCGGATTCAAACCTTAAGCAGTTTAAAATTTCACCGGAACTTATGATAAGCAAAAGCCTGCCGGCAAAAACCACCTGCGCAGTATTTGGCCCCGGAATAAAGGAAGGCACGCTGCCTCCACAGACAATCTCAAAGGTTCCGGCCCTTGTTTTTGATGCAGGCGTTTTTGGCAACCCAGACTTTCCAGCCTTGCTCAAGGAACTGGATTCCCGCCCGGGCTCACGCATTGTCCTTACCCCTCACCTGTTGGAGCTGGTACGGCTGTGCAAAAGCCTTAAGATAAATCCTGCACCAACTGTAGAAGCACTTGCTAACGACCCGGCACTCAAAATAAAAATCGGCTGCAAATTCAATAAGCTTTTTCCAAACACAACAGTCGTTATTAAAAGCGCAAACACCTTCATCGCTTCAGGCGGACAAACCTATATTGTAACAGACGGCTGCCCGAGTCTTGCAAAAGGCGGAAGCGGCGACGTGCTTGCCGGAATGCTTGCTGCCCTGCTTGCACAAGGCTACAGCGCAAAGGATGCAGCCATAACCGCCTGCGAAGCACATGCACTTGGAGCAAAAAAAACAGGCGCCAGCACTTACGCACTGACGCCCGCTAAGCTTATAAAGGCTGTTTCAAGCCTTGTATAATTATTCGTCTTCGATAACCTTAAGAACAGCTCTTGCCATATCTACATGTGTTCCAAGACAGCGATCAAGCTCTTCCTGAGCCAGGTCAAACTCGTCTACACGCTCAATGGCATCAATAGTAAAGTTATCTCCTGTGATATAGTAGTTAAAGGTTCCAAGATAAAGTGCATCAACACCATCCGGGATGTCTACATCATACCAGGCAGGCAGCAAAAGGTGCAAGTTTGCATTTTTAGAACCAAAATAATACATTTCATAGCGATATCGGAATTTCAGAACCTTATCACCCTTTTTTGGAATGTTATACTGAACCATAAAAAAGTCACCAATAGGGTATTCAGTCTGATTTTCCTTTAAGTATTTTGATTCGCTGCTTCCAAAGGTATCATTTGTATCATAAATATATGGAACCACATAAGTATCCGGATTATCAATTAAATTTTCATCAACACCACGAGTTTTGAAAATAAACTCACGGTCTTCATCATAAAAAACATTGATTTTTCCAACAACAATAATTTTGTTTGATTCTACTTTGGTGAGCTTAGAGCTCTGTGCAAAGGCAGAAAAGCCAGTAGTAAGCAGAACTGCACCTGCGATTAAAATCTTAATAAGCTTTTTCATTAGTTCAACTCCTCCAAACGGGCTTTAATAGCAGGTTCCCAGGCGGTACCCTTATAAACCTTTAAGGCTTCTTTAAGACAGTAAAACTCTGCCTTTTCAACAGAGGCGCTGAATAAACCGGTCTGCTCTACATTCTTTCCATTTGTAACAGAACCACCACCATTATAGTAACCAAAGAAATAAATACCTGGTTCATTAGGAATCTTTATATCAAAAGCATTTTCCGACAGCGGATAAGTTGGCTGCCAGTAAGTAATATATTGTCCACTTCTGTATTGACCATAGCAGTATACAAGACGATAGCGTGAACCAGGAGCTACAGGAGCAGAAATAATATATGGACCTTCAAGCTTCTGGAAATCTGGTGCATATTCAGAATCACTCTGAGACCAGTCCATCTCTGTATTATTCTGATAATAACCAATAAAGATTACAGAGTTTTCAGGGGTTCCCTGCTCTGCTCTTTCCTTATAATCAAAGTTTCTTACCTTTGGAGTAAGACAACTTGTTAACAGAAGCAGACAGGCTCCTGCCAGAACAAATAATAATTTTTTCATTTTTTAATTATCTCCTTTTTAGAATCCTAAAGAAATATAAATCAAAACTGCAGAAGTTGTTCCTGTAAAGCTGTCATCCATAAAGTCCATGAATTTTCTTCCACGGTATGCAACACCAAGACCAGGATAAAATGTAGAACCAATATCAAAGCTTACACCAAGACCAGCCTCGTACAGTACGCTAAGCTGTACATCAAAGGTTCCAAGACCTGCCATGTTATAACCTACTTCGGCATAAGGAGTAATTACAAAGCTTGAAATAGCAAGAGGAACTCGCAAAATACCGCTCAATCCTACTGCAAAGGTGTTTTTAACTTCGTTTGAAACCTGAGTTAAAACAACACCAAAACCAACAAGCTCTGATGTATAGAACTGGAGTTCTCCACCAAAGGATTTGTCCTGACCTGTCAAAGGAAGTTCAATATCAATCTTAATTACAAAGGTTTCGAGAGGGCTGAGTGGAGAGAAGCCTACAACACCACCGGACTTCTTTTCCTTCTTCTTTTTATCCTTTGAATTCTTTGATTCTTCTTCTGCTTCGGCTTCGTTTACATCAAGTCTCCAAAGACCATGCTCCTGAATCCATACTGTTTCAAAGGTTTTAGGATTTTCTTCTTCGCCGGAAGTAAAGGTAATGGAAGTTTTTTCAGCTCCTGACTCTTTTACTTCTGTTTTGTATGAATAAGTTTTATCTTCTGTTGAACCATACTTTTTGAACAACTGATAAGCGCAGGCATATCTCAAGCCTTCTGCCGGGTTGTAATTGAAAATTTCAGAAATTGTTGAACGGATGCTTGTTGGGGCAAAACGCAGGATTGATTCCAGGTCTGTCTGACCGTCAACTGCAGCCTTGTGATATGAAATAAAGCTTACAATTGAAGTATAATTCTGTGAGCTGTCGCCCAAAGCCTTTGCAAGCTTAAACGCACGGTCTTCTACAGAAGGCTTATCGCTGGAAGAGATACCGTCTATCATCTTTTTGATTACGCTTGCTGGAATTGCAAAGTTTGTTGAATCGCGGTATGCAGCCTTCCAGGTGTTAATACCGACAACAAGATAATCCTTGCCCGAAGCAATCAAAAGAGGACCACCGGAGTTTCCTGAATCTACCTGAGCTGAATGCTGAATGATTGTAGAAACTTCAGGGTCAAGCAGTTCCTTGATTCTGGCACGTGCATTTGTTACAGTACCCTTTCCAAACTGCCATACCGGATCATTTCCAAGTCCCGGATAACCGGCAGACCAGACCTCCTGGCCGTCTGTAAGTGCTTTTTCAGAAAGTGAAAGTCCCTTTTTAAAAGGCTTTTCTCCATCCTTAAAAGCAAGAATTGCAATGTCAATGTCGTCGTCTGTTGCAACAACCTTGAGTCCTTCATACTTTGTAATCTCACCGGTAGCATCATCTTCAAATTCAACGCTGGCAGTTTCTGCCTGAGCAACAACATGGCGGTTTGTGATGATGTAGTTAGTACCGTTTGGAGCAACCCAAACAAAGCCTGAACCAAAGCCACCTTCGAGGTATCCATCAATTGATTTTGCGTAAGTATTGTAGCCTTCGTCCTTGAGCTCCTTGCTCATTGCCTTGAACATGTCAACATATTCAGAATAATACTGCTGACGAACAACACCTACATAAGATTTTACCTGTGAAAAAAGAAACTGTGGAATTAATCCCAAAAGAAGGACTAATCCGATTAAAAACTTTTTATTCATAGTATTCTCCTTAATAAATAATATTATAATACATTTAAAAAGATTACTATAGGGAGTTACTCCCATCAGGAAAATGTGATCAGCTGCCGTTTTTTTTTGACAAGTAGCACATAGTGCCTTAAAATTATACTAATAAAAAATAAATCTTGAGGTACAAAAAATGGCAAAAACTGCAAAGGATGTCATGCAGATGATCGCTGACAATGACATCAAAATGGTCGATTTTAAAATGGTTGATATTAACGGACAGTTCCGTCACGTTACTATTCCCGCACAAAACTTTAACGAAGACACAATGAAGGATGGCGTTGGCTTTGACGCTTCCAACTATGGTTATGCTGTAGTAGAAAAATCCGACATGGTATTTATACCGGATCCGGACACAGCACTCATTGATCCGTTCTGCGAGGTTCCTACACTTTCCATGACCGGAAACGCAATGATTATTGACTACCCTAACAACCGTCCGCTGGCACAGTATCCGCGTAACATTGTTCAGGCAGCAGAGCAGTACATGAAGGATTCGGGTATTGCAGATGAAATGTTAATCCTTCCTGAATTTGAATTCTATCTGTTTGATGACGTTGCCTGGGACGTAAGCCACAGCCGCATTGCAGCAGAAATTGATGCAGACCAGGCTCCATGGAACACCTTTAATCAGGGCTACGGAAACGTAATCGGTTCACAGAAGGCCTACCACGTAGCAAAGCCGCTGGACACAAGCTACGAATGCCGCAGCGAAATGTGTATGGAAATTGAAAAGGCCGGTATTCCTGTAAAATATCATCACCCAGAGGTAGGTGCTGCAGGTCAGTTTGAAATTGAACCAAAGCTTGGCAAAATGAGCAAGATGGCAGACGGCACAATGATGATTAAATATATTATCCGTAACGTTGCTGCCAAGTATGGAAAAACTGCAACCTTTATGCCAAAGCCTGTTTACAACGAAGCAGGAAGCGGTATGCACGTTCACATGCTGCTGCTCAAAAACGGACAGCCTGTATTCAGCGATGACAACGGCTACTCTCACCTGAGCGAAGCAGCTCACTTCTTTATGGGCGGCCTCCTCAAGCACATCAGCGCTTTGTGTGCCCTTACAAATCCAAGTACAAACTCCTTCAAGCGTCTTGTTCCTGGCTTTGAAGCACCTGTAACTGTAGGCTACGCAACCTCTAACCGCTCGGCTGTAATCCGCATTCCGGCTTATGCCAAGACTCCAAACATGCGCCGCTTTGAGCTTAGAAACCCTGATGCAACCTGTAACCCATACTTTGCATACGCTGCAATTCTGATGGCCGGTCTTGACGGAATTAAAAACAAGATTGACCCTCACAAAAACGGCTGGGGTCCATACGATGTGAACTTGTATACTCTGAGCGACAAGGAAAAGAAAAAGCTTAAGCAGCTGCCAACCCGTCTTGATGACGCACTGGACGCTCTGGAAAAAGACCACGCATTCTTAACAGAAGGCGGAGTATTCCCGGAGGAGCTGCTCAAGAACTTTATCAAAACAAAGCGTGCCGAGCTTGCACAGTTTAATGCAATTCCACACCCTGCAGAGTTTGATAAGTATTTTAATTGCTAAAAACATACGTCATTGCGAGCGAAGCGCGGCAATCCACCTTGCAAAATGGATTGCCGCGTCACTCCGTTCCTCGCAATGACGCTTTATTTACCGGGGTATCTCTTACTTATACTTACCCCGTCACCGTAATCAAAAAACTCTGTTAAAAATTCTTTATTTGTTTTTAGAAAATCAATATACTTTCGTATCTTCTTCACCAGCTTGATGGTGCTGTAATTATGTGTAAGCGTAAGGTCCTGGACCATACCGTGGAATGAAAGGTTGTCGCTTATAAAAACGCCGTCCGGTGCAAGATTTGACTTGTATTTTTCAAAAAAGTTTATGTACTGGCCCTTTGCGGCATCAATAAAAATCAGGTCAAACTGTTCGTCCAGCTCTACTTTAAGTGCGTCGCCGTGAATTGCGTTTATGCGCCCGTCCAGGCCGCTGTCATGAATGTTCTGTCGTGCCTTTATATGGCGGTCTATATCCATTTCTATTGTAGTAACCAATACATCTGGCGCTGCATTTGCAAACTCAATTGCCGAAAAGCCTATGGCCGTGCCAATTTCGAGGATTTTTTTGATATTGTGGGTTTTTATATAGTCGCAGATAAAATCAATTCCACCGTCGCGCATAATTGGGATGGAGTTTTTTTCTGCATACAGCTTAATATCATCCAGGGTTTGCATAGCATGATTTTATCAGAATAACGGACTAATTGCCACACACCCCCAAAATCACTAAAATACATTTATGACAAATACAAATGTTCCGGAACTTTTTGGAAGCCTGGTTTTTAATCAGTCGGTTATGAAGGAGATGCTGCCCGCCGGCACCTATAAAGCACTTAAGCACACAATGGAAGAAGGCACGCCCCTGGACCTTGATGCTGCAAATCAGATTGCAGAGGCCATGAAAAACTGGGCCGTTTCTAAGGGAGCCACCCACTATTCACACTGGTTCCAGCCGCTCACAGGTATTACTGCAGAAAAACACGATTCCTTCCTTACTCCCGCAGAAGAAGGTAAAATCCTTATGTCGTTCAGCGGAAAAGAGCTCATCAAGGGTGAACCTGATGCCTCAAGCTTTCCTAACGGCGGCAAACGTTCTACCTTTGAAGCCCGCGGCTACACTGTCTGGGACCCTACCTCATATCCTTTTGTAAAGGACCACACACTTTGTATTCCAACTGCCTTCTGTTCTTACAATGGAGAGGCACTCGATAAAAAGACTCCGCTCTTGCGCTCCATGGAAGCAATAAATGAACAGAGCCTGCGCATCCTTAAGCTTTTTGGAAAACAGCCCGGCCACGTAACAACAACCATGGGCCCGGAACAGGAATACTTTTTAATTGACGAAAAGCTTTATCAGAAACGCAAGGACCTTAAGATGTGCGGACGTACCCTTTTTGGAGCCCGCCCGGTAAAGGGTCAGGAAATGGATGACCAGTACTTTGCCGCAATCAAGCCGCGCGTTATTGAGTATATGGAAGATTTGAATGTAGAGCTTTGGAAGCTTGGCATTTATGCAAAAACAGAACACAACGAGGTTGCTCCGGCCCAGCACGAAATGGCGCCAATCTTTACAACCTCTAACCTTGCTGCAGACCAGAATCAGCTTACAATGGAAATTATGAAAAAGGTTGCACGCCGCCATGGCCTGCTCTGCCTGCTCCACGAAAAGCCTTTTGAAGGTGTAAACGGAAGCGGTAAGCACAACAACTGGTCCATTGCAACCGAAGAGGGTGAAAACCTTTTTGCACCTGGAAAAACTCCGCGCGACAACGCACAGTTCCTGCTCTTTTTGACTGCTGTTATTAAGGCTGTTGATGAAAATCAGGATCTTTTGCGCTATGTTGTTGCCAGTGCAGGAAACGATCATCGTCTTGGTGCCAACGAAGCTCCTCCAGCCATCATGTCAATTTACGTAGGCGACGAGCTGGATGCAGTTTTGCAGGCAATCAAAAACGGAACAGACTACAACGGCAAAAAACGCAGCAAAATGAATATCGGTGTAGATGTTCTTCCGCTCATTCCAAAGGATTCTACCGACCGCAACAGAACTTCACCACTGGCCTTTACCGGTAACCGCTTTGAATTCCGTTCGGTTGGAAGTGCACTTTCTATAAGCGGACCTAACACAATCCTCAATGCCATTCTTGCAAACTCCCTGTGCGACTTTGCCGACGAGCTTGAAAAATCCAAGGACTTTGACAAGGATTTGCAGAAGCTCATCAAGCGTGAAATTACAGCACACTGGCGCATTCTGTTTAACGGAAACGGCTACGGAAAGGAATGGATAGAAGAGGCCGAAAAACGCGGACTTAAAAACTACCGCACAACTCCAAAGGCAATTGAACATTATCTGGACGAAAAAAACATAAAGCTCTTTACCCGCATGGGCATTTACACCCCGGAAGAGATGAAGAGCCACTACGACATCAAGCTGGAAAAATACTGTCAGGTAATTAATATAGAAGTAAACACAATGCTGGAAATGGTTCACAAGGATATTATTCCGGCTGCATTTAAATACATGAATGTTCTTGCAGACACAGAGTTTAAGATGCAGCGTGTTTCAAGCATGTGCACTGCAGGTGTAAACCTTTTGCAAAAGCTCAACGACCTTATAAATGAGCTTTCCAATAACGCAGATGCCCTGGATGCCCAGCATATCAAGACAAATAAAATTGAAGATCTGATGAAGCGCGCTCATTCTTATGCAAAGGCCGTGCTTCCTGCAATGCAGGCTGTACGCTCTGTTGCCGACCAGATTGAACCTTTGCTTGGCGAAGAATACAAGCCTTTCCCAAGCTATGAGGATTTGCTTTACAGCGTTCAGTAGATATAATACAATTATAGCGTGAGGTTTTTATGAAAGAATTTACCGGCTTTATGCATGGAGTTAATTTGGGCGGATGGTTTTCGCAGTGCAATTATACCGAAGAACGCTACAACACCTTTATTACAAAAGACGATTTTGCAGTTATAAAAAGCTGGGGACTCGACCACGTACGTCTGCCGGTTGATTATAACCTTGTAGAAGAGGATGACGGCACCTATAAGGAAAAGGGCTTTGAACGCATAGGTCAAACAATTCAATGGTGCAAGGAAAACAAGCTTAATCTTATTCTTGATCTTCATAAAACTGCAGGTTATTCCTTTGATGCCGGCCACGGAGAATCAGGCTTTTTTGATTCACCGGAGCTTCAGGAACGCTTTTACAAACTTTGGGAAAATTTTGCCCGCCGTTTTGCCAATGCCTTTGACGGAAGCAGCAACGAAATCTGCTTTGAGCTTTTGAACGAAGTAACAGATAAGTCCTACTGTAAAATATGGAATGCAATTGCACGCAACTGTATTCAGCGCATACGTGCCCTTGCTCCAACGGTAAAAATCCTTGTTGGCAGCTACTGGAACAATTCGCTTGCTTCTGTAAAGGATCTGGATCCTCCATACGACAGCAATATTGTTTACAACTTCCACTGCTATGACCCGCTTGTATTTACACATCAGGGTGCAACCTGGATTCCAAAAATGAACCCTGACTTCCGCTTCCCGCTTAAATCAAAATATTCTGATTATGCAAAAATGATGGAAAAAAAATGCGGACAGGCTGGAACAACCTTTGATGCCTTTGATCCGGCTGCAAGCCTGGACCAGAACTACTTTGAAACTATTTTTGCCGAAGCCGTACAGGTTGCCCAGCAACGAGGAGTACTCCTTTACTGCGGTGAATACGGTGTAATTGATAAGGCAAATATTCCGGATACAATCGAATGGTACCGCCTTATTTCCAACAGCTTTAACAAGCACGGAATAGGACGTTCTGCCTGGAGCTACCGTCAGATGGACTTTGGTTTAAGTGATGCCCGTCTGGATGATGTTAGAAGCGAGCTTTTAAAATATCTTTAAACCTGTTTGTTGATGAAAAAGCTGGTCCTTGCCCTTGCCGTAGCCTTGAGTCTGCCGTTTTGTGCACAGGCTCAAAACACAGAGTCTCATCCCTTTATTGGAATTGGTAACCTCAAATATTTTGAACGCGCTTACCCCGACATTACCTTTGAACGCCGCTACGACCGTCAGGTAGGAGACTGGATCATAAGCGTTACAGTTCCTTCTGTGCCGGGAGACAAAAGCAGCCCCGGAAAAACAACGGAATTTTACTGGGCAAATGCAAGCTTTTTGCCGGCAGAAGAGCTTCCCAACAAGGATAAGTACTGGCCGCTTTTATACAGCTATGTACAGGAGCTTGCAGACCCCGCCGATTATTCAGAAGAAGAAAAGGAACAGATTAAAAAATTCAGCTCGAACGAAAGCCGCAAAAACGGAGCGGGAACTCCTATGTTTTTGTTTGATGCAATTTATGATTCGGCTACCAGGCGCTCGCTCGAAACGCATATAAAAAAGGTTTCACTACTTGGAAAAAACACAAATGTCCATGAGCGCATGATTGAGCCTCTAAAAAAGGTCGAAGCAAAGATTTATGAGCTTGCCAAAACCGACACACAGGTTCAGTCCTTTCTTGATAACCTTAAATCTACCGATGCCTACAGCTGGAGGATTATTGACGGAACAAACCGCAAGTCCTTTCACAGCTATGGAATTGCAATTGATATCCTCCCTAAATCTCAGGGCGGTAAGCAGATTTTCTGGAGCTGGGCTGCAGACAAATATCCCGATACCTGGATGCTCGTCCCTCTTAGTAACCGCTGGATGCCTCCCGACAGTGTAATAAAGATTTTTGAAGAAGAAGGCTTTATCTGGGGCGGCAAATGGGTTATTTACGACAACATGCATTTTGAATATCACCCCGAGCTGGTTCAGTACAATTTTTATTGAAATATCCCCTTCCTAGTGATAAAATATATTAATTGAGGTTTGTATGAAAAAGACATTTAAGAAAATTTCGTTTGTATTATTTGCAATGGCTGTATTTATGCTTAGTGGCTGTGGTTCAAAACCAAAGGCAAGCAATCTGCCTCCGGAAGAAACAGAAGCTAAATTTGTTCTTATTGCCTCCGGTGATGCACGACTCGTAAAAATTGAACTCCCGGACAATCAGATTCTCCCTGACACAGAATTAAAATCTCTTAAAAGTGCAAGCCTTGACCTTAGTATTTATTCAGGACGTAAGCCAAAGGACGGAGGTGCCGACGGAACTCCTGTAGTAACTGTAAGCTTTGATCTGCTCAAGGACAGCGACAAGCTGCTCAAGGGTTATGATTTAATGGCTAACGAAAAGGATACTAAGCTTTCTGCCGAAAAGATAAACGATGCCCTTAAAGCAAATCAGTACTATTACGCAAAGGGTGAAGTTATTGCCACCACCGGCAGCAAGGAAACTAAAAGAATTATAGTATTCAGTAACGACACAGTTTATACACCAGTTTCTGAATAATTTTATGTCCAGTAAAAAATTCTCCCTTGATTCTAAGCCAGTCCACATTATCCTCATTGTGCTTTGTGTTGTGCTTACCTTTGCTCTTTATATGCAAAGACGCACCCGCAATAATTATAAGGAAGCGGCAAAGCTCCCCTTTTACAATATTCAGCCTGCAGAGGTTGCCGACGGTACTTACAGGGGCAAGGTCTATACCAGCTTTTTACATGTTCAGCTTGATGTAACTGTCATGTCCGGTAAGCTTACACAGATAGAAGTTGTTGAGAACGAAGGACTTGGCGGAAAGCAGATTACTCCGCTTTTGGACCAGATGCTTGCTCAGAATAATTCCGTTGTTGCAGCCCTTAAGGGAGACGAACTTGCAAGCATTGTTTTTATTGCCTGTGTTGATGATGCGCTGTTTAACGGACTTCCGGAAGAACGCCAGTCACAGCTAAAGAAAACCGACGATGAGTAAAAATGATTATCAAAAACAGCTTGATACTCTTTTGCAGAATCTGGAAGGCAAGCCTAGTCTTTTGCTCCATGCCTGCTGCGGCCCCTGCTCCTCTTATGTGCTTGAATATTTGAGCAGCCATTTTGATATTACCGTTTTGTTTTATAATCCAAATATTTATCCCCAGGCTGAATACCAGAGGCGTCTGCAGGAGCTTTTGAACTTTTATACCCGCTTTGTTCCGGCAGAAAATGTACGTGTAATTCAAGCACCGTATGAGCCGGAGGAGTTTTATACTGCTGTTGGAACCCGAGAAAACCCCGAGCTTGCCAAAGAACCGGAACGTGGAGAACGCTGCCGCCGCTGTTATGAGCTTCGTCTGCGCTACACCTACAACTACGCCTGCGAGCACGGCTTTGACTACTTTTGCACCACCCTTTCCATCAGCCCGTTTAAAGATGCCCAGATGATTAATGAGCTTGGGGAGCAGCTTGGTGGAGGGACAACTGTGGTCCCTGAGGCTCTCGAAGGGCCAAATAAAAAAACACCCCGCTGGCTGCCTTCTGACTTTAAAAAGAAAAATGGCTTTAAACGCAGCCTTGAGCTTAGTGCCGAATATGACCTTTACCGTCAGGAATACTGCGGCTGTATTTATTCAATATAGTTTTCAAATTGGCAAACACGTGCTATAATTAATATTACTTTTAATAGAAGCATTAGAGGTGTTTACAATGTCAAAAAACAAGATTTCATTAAGAACAGAGCTTTTAATTGGAACCATTGGTTCAATGGTAATCATTACATTATTTTTTACCTTCTGTTTCAAAGTCGTAATGAACAGAGTTATCGAAACTACAACTGTAGATTCGGTAAATCAGACGATGGAAACCCTTAACAAGGAAGTAACAGGAATCCTTGGTGAATACAATGACCTGGTTGTAAGCCTTTCTGACGGTATTACTTATCTTGAACCACGCGAAAAAATTGCAGACCTTGTAAACGGCATGGGAAAAAACATGATTGATAACACCATGCTTTATTATGCTACCTACGAACAGCTATGGGAAGGTGGAGACCTTTACACCAGCATTGGTTGGGTTCCGCCAGCCGACTTTGACATGCAATCCCGCCTGTGGCACAAAAACGCTGTAAAGGATCAGACAAGGGTTTGTTATACAGAGCCTTATGTAGACGCAAACACAGGCCTTCTTAATATTACCTTGAGCTACCGCGTTCTTGATAAAGACGGAAAGCTCATTGGTATTGCTGCCGCAGATATAGTTCTGGATGCTTTGAGCGAAGCCGTAAAAAACATTAAGGTTTCTACCAACAGTGTAATTCACATCGTTACAAAGGATGGCCTTTATCTTACTCACGACAATTCAGACAGCATCATGAACGAAAATTATTTTGATTCTGTAAACCTCACAAAATTTTCTAAAGAGCAGTATCTTGATGGAAGCGCAAAAGCCTTTACCGAAGGCAAATCCTTTTATGGTGTATGCCCTATTGCAAACACAGAATGGTTTATTGTTGTAGAAGGACCAACCCAGGATTTTTCAAACGAATATGAAAAGCTTTTTGTCTACACTCTGATGGGACTTATGGTAATTGCCGTAATCATGATTGTCATATTCCTCATTCTTTCTGCCAGAGTTTCCAGAAGCTTTAAGGTTATTGCTTCGGGCTGTGAGCTCATGGCAATTGGTGATTATTCAGAACGCTATCCTGACTATATTACAAAGGAAGCTTCTCTGCTCTCCAACGGCTTTAATCTTGTAACAGAGCGTCTCGAAGGAAACATCAGCAGTATGAAGCAGTCCAGGGTTTCTCTTAACGAAGCCGGTGGCAAGCTCAGCAGCACAATCGAAGATCTTATGGCATCGATTATTGAAATTGGTGCCAGCATCAGTAATACAGGCATGAACATTCAGAATCAGACCGACAGTGTTGAACACACAGCCACAAGCATTACAAAGATTTATAATATGATTCATCAGCTGGAAGAGCTGGTTCAGGCACAGGTTAAGGATGTTCAGGGTGCTTCTACTGCCGTTGAACAGATGGTTGGAAACATTGGCGAGGTTGATAAATCAGTTGATAAGATGGCCACCTCATTTAATGTTGTAGAAACTACAGCCCAGAACGGTGCACAGACACAAAGTGAACTCCAGAAGCAGATTACCGAAATTGAAAATCAGTCTAAGCTTTTGAGTGAAGCAAACCTTGTAATTGCAAGTATTGCTGGTCAGACAAACCTTCTTGCTATGAATGCCGCAATCGAAGCTGCACACGCCGGTGACGCTGGTCAGGGCTTTGCCGTAGTTGCCGATGAAATCCGTAAGCTCAGCGAAACCTCTTCTACTCAGTCTAAGACAATCGGTGCACAACTCAAGAGCATTCAGGCTACAATCAGCATGGTTGTTCAGGCTACACAGCGCGGTGTTCAGGATTATACAAATCTTGCAAACGAGATTCATGAAACCGATAAGCTTGTTCAGCAGATTAAGGCTGCCATGACAGAACAGCAGCAGGGCTCTACTCAGATTCTTGAAGCCCTTCATAATATGAATGACAGTACGCTCCAGGTACAGAGCGCTTCTCAGGAAATGTCAAACGACAGCCGTGCAATTATTGAAGAGGTTTCTACCCTTCAGAATGAAACAAAGGTTATGGGACAAAGCATGGGCGAAATGGGTCAGAGTGCCGACAAGATGCAGGAAGCAGGTCTTACTCTGGCAGGCGTTTCCAAGACCGTAGAAGCCTCTATCGAAGAAATGAGCAGACAGATAGATATGTTTGAAGCTAATTAAACAGCTGCGCCCGTAAAGTGCCACGTCATTGCGAGCCCGCAGGGCGTGGCAATCTACGTATTCCCTATTCATCAAAATTTCATTAAAATACTCTCATAAATAAAACACAGGAGCTCCCTTATGCTTTTTTCACCAATCGAAATTCAAGAAACCGTAAATATGTTCATGCGCCAGAAGCTTGATATCCGCTGTATTACCATGGGTATTTCACTTTTGGATTGTGCCGACTCTGACCCAAAACGCGCATGCGACAAAATCTATGACAAAATTATGAAAAAGGCAGGTAACCTTGTAAAAGTTGGCCAGGATATTGAAAAGGAATTTGGTGTTCCTATTATAAACAAGCGTATTTCTGTTACACCAATTGCACTCGTAGCAGGTGCCAGCAACGCAACAAACTATGTTGATTACTGTAAAACTCTGGACCGTGCCGCTGCCGACCTGGGCGTAAACTTTCTGGGAGGCTTTAGTGCCCTGGTCCAGAAGGGAATTACTCCTGCCGACCGCATTTTGATTGAATCTATTCCTGAAGCCTTGAGCGTAACAAACTGCGTATGTTCAAGCGTCAACGTTGGAACCACAAAAAACGGAATCAACATGGATGCCGTAAAGCTCATGGGCGAAATTATCTGTAAAACTGCAGAAGTTTCTAAAACCTGCGATGTAAACGGCTGTGCAAAGCTTGTTGTATTCTGTAACGCCCCGGAAGATAATCCGTTTATGGCAGGTGCCTTCCACGGACCTGGAGAAGGAGACAGCGTAATCAACGTTGGTGTTTCGGGCCCTGGTGTAATTTTAGCAGCTGCCCGCGAATACAAGGGTCAGCCAATCAACGTGCTTGCAGACGGTATTAAAAAGATGGCCTTTAAGATTACAAGAATGGGCCAGCTTGTTGGAAGCGAGGCTGCAAAGCGCCTTAACACAAACTTTGGTATTCTTGATTTGTCACTTGCCCCTACCCCTGCTGTTGGCGACTCTGTTGCCCGTATTCTTGAAGAAATTGGTATTGAAGGCTGTGGTGCCCCTGGTACAACAGCCGCTCTTGCAATGCTCACCGATATGGTTAAAAAAGGCGGCGTAATGGCCAGTACAAACGTTGGCGGTTTGAGCGGTGCCTTTATCCCAGTTTCAGAAGACGAAGGAATGATAAACGCCGTAAAGCAAAACTCTATCTGCCTTGAAAAGCTCGAAGCCATGACAACAGTCTGCTCTGTAGGTCTTGATATGATTGCTATTCCTGGTGACACTCCGGCCACAACAATTTCCGGAATCCTTGCAGATGAATTTGCAATTGGTATGGTAAACAATAAAACAACAGCCTGCCGCCTAATCCCTGCCCCAGGCAAAAAAGCCGGCGACTGGGTAGAATTTGGCGGTCTCCTTGGTGGCTGCCCTGTAATGCCTGTAAGCAAGTTCGGCTGTGCAGATTTCATCAACCGTGGCGGACGAATACCTGCACCGATTCATTCGTTCAGGAATTAGTGAACTGTATTCACCATTGTCTTTATTTCGAAAACCTATTATATTTAAATCGTAAAGCCACCGCACAGAAGGTCATATCCAACAATTATTAGCGTTTGTTAGTATGTGTGGTTATAATTCTCGGGGTCCCTGTGCTTCGACAGGCTCAGCAACCGCGTCAAAGGGACTTAATAAAACTCTTCTATTTTTCTTTACCATAATTCAGGCCTGGTGTTGGACTGGCGCTGAATCTCAAAAAACTCCTGGAGGATATGGTATGGAAAAAGAAATTTCAATTCTAGAAGAAAACACAATTCGTTCAAAGATTCATTTTATTCGCGGGCAGCAGGTGATGCTGGATTTTGATTTAGCTGAAATCTATGGATATGAAACACGTCGCTTTAATGAACAAGTAAAAAATAATCAAGAACGCTTTGATGAAGACTTTAGATTTCAACTTACAAAAGACGAATTTGAAAACTTAAACTTGATGTCGAAAATTTCGACATCAAGTTGGGGAGGAACTAGAAAATTACCCTACGCTTTCACCGAACAAGGAATCTACATGCTTATGACTGTTCTTAAAGGAGAGCTTGCCGTTACCCAAAGTAAATTACTCATCAGAACATTCAAAGAAATGAAACATTTTCAGATTTTTGATTATTGATCAAACGACAATGTATCATATCGGTGCTTCCTTAAAAGATTTAGGTAAAAAGCACTTTGCCTTTAGTGTATTAGATACGGCTTATATTCCGATGATTTTGAGCAATATATAAAAAGGGCCCCTTCGAGAACCTCAGGGACCCCATTGTCATTGTAATGATGTATTCATTAATCCAGATTCAACTGCTTTGTAAACATATACTGTGTTACTGCAAAGTAGACTGCTGAAATCAAAACCAGAATCAGAGAGAAGATTCCTAAAGACTTGAACATGGCGGCGCCAACTGCAAAGTCAGGAATAGCATAGGTATTGATGCCAGGAACGAGGCGGAAGATCCAGCCGTTGATGTAGAACAGGCCTACGATAATCAAAACCTTCCAGAAGCTGCGGCGGCTCTTTATTACAAGGCCAAAGCTGTTTACTACAAAAATCAGGGTGATGATAAAGCAGGTAGCGGCTACGCTGACCATAACTCCAAGCCAGAAGATTTTTGCAATTGAAAGGTTGTACTGAGCAAGCTCGGCGCTTAAATTTGGGAGCTCTTCAAAAATAGTTTTTAAGATTTTTGGCAGGTCCAGTCTTATCAAACAGAACAACTCTGAAACAAAGGTTACCAGGCAGCAGGCAAACATCCAGATAAAGCCTGTGATGAATTTGCCCCAAAGGTGCTCGCCCATTGTTACAGGGAGAGACAGGTTCATGTAAGCTTCTTCTTCGAGCATGCTCTGCTTAAAGCGGCGGGCAATTGCAACTATTGTCATAACAAAGGCTACGATTGAAACAACCAGATAAGCCATGAACAGTGAAATGGTTATGAAGTCTCTTGAGCCCATTGTATAGGCTGATGAGCTGCTACCATAGAAGGCTTCTCTCTGACTTGGCGAAATGAACAAGCCTGCAAGAAGTCCCAGCAGCAGAAGTACTCCGTAAAGCGGAATAAGCCTCTTTGATGAATGCTTAAGATCATATTTAATTACTTTACCGATTTTTGGAAATGGATTTCTCATAGTATTTCTCCTTATTGTATCATCCGTCATTGCGAGCCGCAGGCGAAGCAATCCATTTATTAAGTGGATTGCCGCGTCGCTGACGCTCCTCGCAATGACGTAGTTAATCTAGCATCTGAACTCTTCGCGGAACAATGCATCAATTGATTTGCCTGTTTCTTCGCGGATATCGTCAACGTCACCCTGGCGCACAATGCGTCCCTCTTTCAAAAACAGAATGTGATTCAAAACCGGTTCTACATCTGCAATAAGGTGTGTAGAAATGATTACTGTCGCATTTTCCTGATAGTTGGAAATGATTGTATTAAGGATGTAGTCGCGGGCTGCAGGGTCTACACCACCAATAGGTTCGTCGAGCAGGTAAAGCTCTACATCGCGGCACATTGTTGTAATGAGCTGAACCTTTTCCTTTGTTCCCTTAGACATTTCCTTAAGCTTGTCGTTAGGATTGATGTTGAGGCTCTTAAGCATATCAAGTGCCTTGTCCTTATTAAAGTTTGTGTAAAAATCATTGAGCATGTTCATAAGGTCGTTTACGTTCATCCAGTCGTTCAGATAAACCTTGTCTGACTGATAAGCAACCAGGTCCTTTGATTCGGCACCAGGCTTAAAACCGCAGGCAAGAACTTCGCCCTTTGTAGGCTGAAGAAGTCCTGTTGCAAGTTTTAAGAGTGTTGTCTTACCGCTGCCGTTTGGACCAAGCAGACCAACGATTGAACCGCGTGGAATGCTCAAAGTAATATCATCAAGGGCAGTTTTTCTGCCGTACTTTTTTGTAATGTTCTTAAACTCAAGAATTGATTCCATAATAATACTCCTTATAATTGGCCCTTCGAGAACCTCAGGGACCGCATATTCTATAATTCCGAAATCATTTTGATTACAGTGTCTTTGCTAAGACCCATCTTCTTCATTTTTTCAAGGAAGGCTTTGATTTCCTTTTCTGCAAGCTCTTTTTTCATAGAAAGTATAAGCTCCTCATCATCTGTAATAAAACGTCCAGAAGTTCGTTCTGTACGCACCAGACCTATTCTTTCAAGCTCAGCAAGAGCCTTCTGCATTGTATTAGGATTTACCTTTGCAACAACAGCAAGATCCCTTACAGATTCCAGTCGTTCGCCCTTTGGCAGTTCGCCGGAAACGATTGCAACCTTAAAGACCTCCATAAGCTGAAGATAGATAGGCTTATCATTTGTGAATTGATATTCCATACGCACCTCCGTATTACTGTATTAAGTGTATAATACAGTAATACAACTCATTTGTCAACATTTTTTTGAAAAAAAATTCGTCATTGCGAGCGAAGCGCGGCAATCTACATATTTAATTACATCTTATACATAGATTGCCACGCACTTCGTGCTCGCAATGACGTTCCCTATCTGCTATAATGAAGGCATGAATATTATTAGCGCACAGGATTTTGATTTTTCTCTTTTGCAGGCCTTTGTAGAGCCCTGGGAAAGCTCGTGCGTTACGCTGTGTGTTAAGCTAAGAAAAAAGAAGCGGGAAAAGATATATGTGATTACTGATGGCGGACCTTCGAGAGCCTCAGGGACCGCAGTGGTATCTGACTCCCCCGGGGTCCCTGAGG
>JAFZYR010000042.1 GCA_017616165.1 Treponema sp. | reverse complement strand
TTCGCTATCAATATCTCGAACCTGTAAACCGGAAATCTCACCAGGTCTCAAACCACTGAACGCAGACAGATTAAATGCCAGGTACATAACTTCGTTATTCCAATCCAATTCATAAAGAGCCTTAATTTCTTTTTCGTCTGGTATTCAGCGAGGAGTAGCATCGCTCTTTGAAAAGGCCTCAACATTTGCCATCGGGTTAGAATGTATAACACCTTTATTCTTAAGCCATTTTAATCCGGTCGCGCCACAGGTACGGGCATGGTTTATAGTCGCACCTTTCAAATGACGGAAATTAGCAAGCTCCTGCAGAAAGTCTTCAAGGTACTGTTCCGAAAGTTCACCAACAGTAAATTCTTCACCAAAGAACGGCAGCCAGTAACGGTCCACCATACCGCGCATTTCTTTACAGTGGTAATCACCGATAGACTTTTTATGCGCACGCTTATTCTGAATATATTCAGACTTCTCAGGAGTCCAGAAGTTGCGGAGGAATTCACAAAGCTTAATTGTGCAGTCAGGATTCAAAGGCTCATAAACTTTCTGAGCAACATCTTCCGGCAAGAGACCAGAATCTGCAAGGGCGTTTTTCTTGTGAACCACAACAACCTTTTTCTTCGGAGCCGGTTCTTCAACAGGAGCAGTATTTACAGGAGCGGCTTCTACTACCGGAGTAGGAGTAGTATTTAAGACAGGTACAGAAGTACCAAACTTTGCGGCAAGCTCAATATATAAAAGTTTGGCTTCAGCGTCAGTAAGTCTGGCAATCAGCTTTTCAACATCAATACCAGAAGACTTGTTTTCCTGCTTGGAAATCCTTAGAGCAGTCCGGGCTTGTTCAGAAGGTGAACCATCCTTGTACCAGGTAGAGGCAATCAGCATAGCTTCACTGTAGTCAGCAGTGTGTGTACTCTTCCAGGCAGTACGTTTTCCAGTCGTCTGGTTTACAAAACTAACAGAATAAAATCCATACTTGTTCTTGATAATGTAAAACGGGCGCATAAAAACTCCTCGTATAAGGCAAGAAAATACACCAATGTCATGTTCTTTGTTAAGTTTCATGTTAAGTTTGGTGTTATCCCTGCCTAAACTTTGAATTTTTAAGTTCCCAGTTTCTCTAAAAAGGGTTGCTTAACCAATAAAAAGTAAAGACAAATGGCTTTGCTAAATCCTTGTAAAACAAGTATTTAGACAAAAAAAATGGCTTCTAACTTGCGTTAGAAGCCAAGTGCCACAGGTTGGAATCGAACCAACGACATACGGATTTTCAGTCCGGCGCTCTACCAACTGAGCTACTGCGGCGTAAGTTATTATATAATATTGAAATGACGGGTTTGTGTCAAGATGTGAAAGGCTTTTTCGTGTTTTTTTTCACTTGTTATTTTGACATTCTGCCTTTATAATGTATTGTATGAATTTCTTATTGATGAGCAATGATGTAGTTTTTATTTCCAAAATGATTGAGGAAATAAAAAAGTGTGAAGAAGGCGCACTGATTTTGACAACAGATTTTCAGGAAGAAAGCCTTTTGAATGTCAAAACCAGCATTGATAATCTTTCGCTTTGTATTATTTATTCTTCACCTTCTGTATATAAAACTGTTGAAGAATCTACCCTGCTTGCAAGTGTTGTGGGTTATCTTTTTGCAAGCAACACTTCTGTAATTACAAATGACAGACAGCTGGCTTATCATACTCTTTTTACCAATGATGGCGTTCAGTTTTTAAATGATGATAAAAAAATCTTTTCTTACCTTAAAAAGCAGTACAGACAGATAAACCTTAAAAATGACAGACGCATGGCAAGAAAAGAGCTTATGATGAAGGGCATTCCTTTTACACCGGATTGCTTTTGCCAGTACATTGCCAAAAATAAAACCGAAATCTGCAATCTTTTTCTTGAAGCAGAAATTGATCCAAACTCCCGTGATGAATTTGGAACTCCGCTTTTGAATATTGCAGTGCGCAACGATAACGAAGACTTTGTAAAAAAGCTTTTGGATGCAGGTGCCAAGATTAATGAATCAAGCGAAGACCGCGGTTACACTGCTGTAATGGATGCAGTATGGCGCGGTAACTACGAAATTACCAAGCTTTTGATAGAAAGAGGTGCCGAGCTCAACACAATAAGCAAGGAAGGTCAGTCAAATCTTGTACTTGCAGTTGGAGCCGACCGCGTAAAAATCTGCGAAATCCTGGCCAAAAATGGCGCCGACCCGGATATTAAAGACCAGATGGGAATGAGTGCCTATGGGTATGCAACACTGTTTAAAAAGACGGAGATTGTGGAGATATTAAAACCGTACCATAAAGAATAGATTGTCGGGTCAAGCCCGACAATGACACGTCATTGCGAGCGAAGCGCGGCAATCCACGTATTAACAGGCATTGTTATAAGTGGATTGCCACGTCGCTGCACTCCTCGCAATGACGTGGTTGGTAGATAAAAAAAGCCCCTTGCGAGTTGATGGATTACTCACAAGGGGCACAATTTTCTTTATTTAAAGGTGGTTTCGACAAGCTCAACCACCCCTATTCACTATCGTTTCAAGCTCAATACAGTTTCAAGCAGGGTATCTGCTGTCTGGATTGTCTTGGCGTTAGACTGGAAACCTCTCTGGGTTACAATCATATCTGTCATCTGTTCTGACAAATCTACGTTTGACATTTCCAAAGCACCGGCCATCAAGGTACCTTTTCCTGCTACACCAGATTCACCAATGCGGGCCATACCGGAGTTGTTTGATTCAACGAAGGTAGAATCACCAGCCTTTTCAAGACCGCGGTCGTTAGCAAAGGTTGCCAAGGCGATCTGACCGATTGTTCTGTTTGTTCCGTTTGAATAAACACCTGTGATTACACCACTTGAGTCAATCTTAAAGGTATCAAGATAACCGAGTGTGTAGCCATCCTGGTAGTAAGCCTTTGTTGTAGACTTTGAAGCACTCTGTGTGATTGTGTTTTCAAAGCTGCCGATTGTACCAAGATTGATGTTCAAGGTCTGGCGGTAAGGATTTCCATCTGCATCAGGATTTGACTCTGGAACTGTGAAAGAAGCCATGAGTTCAATCTGTCCAAAATCGTTTGATACGTTTCCCGCACTGTCTGTAACAGAAGCAAGTGCACCCATATTATCAAACTGAACGATGAAGGTGTTTTCCATTCCGTCTGTTGTACCAAGACCAATGCGTGTCTGTGTAAACTCAGCATTGTCTTCGTCAATGTTTACTGTAGCACGCCACTGGTTAGGCTCGCCAGGAACTCTCTGGAATGAAACACTAAGCAAGTGCTTATTTCCAAAGCTGTCATAAATTTCCTGCTCTGTTCCCCAGGTTCCTTTTCTTATATCTTCAAGACTTGCTCCGTCTGTAATCTCTGGAGTTGTCTTGTTTAAGTTACATGCAAAAAGTACGTTTTCTGTAGCTTTGGCAGGGTCTTTTGCTCCAACAGGAATTGTAAGGTCAGTTGGAGTTGCGGCAGTTGATACAATCATCTGTCCGTTTACTTCTTCTGCCATCCATCCCTGAACACGCATACCATTTGCTGGATTTACCAATGTACCATCAGTATCCAGGCTGAATGCACCGGCTCTTGTATAAAAAGATTCCTCCCCGCTCTTTAATATAAAGAAACCGTTACCCTGAATGGCGATATCAGTAGAAACACCAGTTGACTGCAGGTTACCCTGATTGAAGATGTTGTCAATAGCGGCAACAGTCATACCAAGACCTACTTCCTTAGGGTTTACACCACCAAGTTCATCTGTAGGCTTTGCTGCACCCTGCATCTGCTGGCTGATCATATCCTGAAAGTTAACACGTCCCCTCTTAAAACCAATTGTGTTAACGTTCGAGATGTTGTTACCAATTACGTCCATTCTTGTCTGGTGATTCTGCAACCCTGAAACACCAGAATAAAGTGATCTCATCATAAAGCTTCACCTTCCTTCTTTTTTGTTTAAATCCTTAGTTGGCATAAATTGCCGCAATTTTATCTAGAGTGTAGTACATACCATTTACCAGTATCTGTGGATTTTCCCCTCTGGTTGCCCCTTCCACAATTCCTGTAGTGGTTGTATCTCCCACATTCAATTCCACTGTTTTACCCAAAGTAGACGCTGCTTCCTGGCTCGAAATAAAAGATGCCATTTTGGCAAACGACGTACTCATGTTAGTCATCTGTTCCAACGAACTGAACTGTGCCATCTGGGCAATAAACTCGTTATTTTCCATAGGGTCTGTAGGATCCTGATTCTGAAGCTGAGTTATAAGCAACTTTAAGAAATCATCCTTACCAAGTTCGTTGGAGACAGTGCGTCCATTTGTGTTCGTGTTCTGCTTGTTGTAGTAGTCGACCAGCTGGTCAACCTGTGCCTTTTCACTAGCAGACATTGTTGTGTTAAGTAGTTCCATCACTTCTCCTTAAACATGTCATTGTCGGGCATGACCCGACAATCTTCTTATCGTCACATTAAGCGACAATGTTAATTAAATATTCAGAATTGCCCGCTTTTTCCCATGCGTCCTGAATATATCCGTCGTCTAATCCCCCACCCAAGAAATCGCTATAGGCGTTTCTTGCCATAAACTCTGAACCGTCATACAAATCTTTGAAATCCTGATTACCCTGACCGTTTGAATTTCCGTTGTAAGAAACATCAAAGCTTGCAGTGTCGTAACCATTCTTTGCAAAGGCCTCCCTGAGCGTCTGGGCATTGTCTTTAAATACCTCAAGCGCTTCCTTTGTATTAACGGTAATATGTGCGCTAACTGTCTTGCCGTCCATGCTAAGATGAATCTTTACATTTCCAAGATCATCCGGATGGAGCACAAGATTGATAGTACCCTTGTCGTTGTCTTTTAAAAGAACTGTGCCGGTGCGAACAAAGTCAGGAATATTTGCCTGAATCTGATTGTTGACCATAGCCTGAAAATCTGAACCGTTGCTTGCAGCAGTCTGATTATCCAGCGACAGGATATTTTCTCCGGCATACTGCATCTGCTGTTCAAGATCCATAGTAACTGTGGCAGTGCTGTCGGAAGTATATTCAACCTTTAAGTTCTTTGCTGTTTTTTCTACCGGCTTAGAATCCTGAGCTTCTACCTTTGTACGCATATCAATTACAGAAATTTTTTCTTTAATTGAAACGCTGTGGGCTTCTTCGCTGGAGCTAAGATCGGTTTTTACAGTAAGATCTTCCGGTTTAAATTCGCTGTCTTTTTGTACAGAATTAATTTCTTTAGGAAGGCTTTGAGCCTGGTTGGCCTGTCCAGCCGCCGTTGCAGCAGCAATGAGCTCTTCCTGATTTTCCTGTACCGCTTCGTTTTTGATAGTTTCGAGCCTGTTTTTTTCTACAAGGGCCTTTTTTTCATCTTCGGTCTTAACTTTTTTACCGTAAGGAGTCTGTTTTTCCTCTTCCTTTACAGTATTTTTGTCAGGACCAGCCTTGATTTGACCCTCTTTTTTGTCTTTTGGCTCGGGCTTTTCATCTTTTTTTACCGGTACCTTTTTTAATGCTTCAGCTTCTCCAGCCTTTTTTGCGTCAGTCTTTTGCGAAGACTCAGTTTCATCATTTTCCTTTGGTGCAGTAAGCTTTTCGTCTTTGATTTTTTCTGATTTTTCGCTGTCTTTTGCATTATCAACAGGCTTTGGCTGTTCTGGTTCGGCAGGCTTAACATCCTTAGGCGCAGTAATGCCCTGATCGGCAGGCTTGGCTTCTGAATTTGTATTCAGGGAATTAAGCATGTCTGCAAAAGAAACGCTGTTAGAGGAACTGTTGTTTAAGGTTTGAGATACCAGTAGAGAGCCGGTTTGTGCGGCCTGGCTTACGATGATATCCGATACAATTGCCTGCATTGGCAATCCTCCTCAAGTAAAACATTTGAAGGACTGCCTTCTGAAGGTCTATTCCAGGGACTCCGGCTTGCTGAGCATCTTCCGCTGTATTTGTGCAGCCCGGTCAGATGGCATTAAAGACAGCCAGTAAGAACCCATGGATGAGCTACCGTTTTCCTTTGCCATTTCCTCTACCTTGCGCAGGACATCAATTACAATCTGATCATCCATTGCATTAAGGATATCGACAGCGGCTTGCGGTCTCATACCGTTCAGATTATTAGCAATCTGTTCAATGTTTACTTCTTTATCATCGTACTTTTTTAAGGTCAAGTTAAATGTTTTTTCTCTTTCTTCTTGATTTTTTTCTCTTTCTGCAAGCTCGGCAGCAATCTGCTCATTTTTCTTTTCTGATTCTTCTACGTCGGCTTCGCGCTTATCAAGCTCTTCTATGCGGATATCGATTGCTTCCATCTGCTTTGCGAGTCGATCTTCATCAAGATTTGCTGTAAGGGGCTTTGACTGGGTAGCGGTTTTAGAGGTTTGAACATCCTTGCCCATGAGCTTGTAAACCGGAGAAAAAATATTTTTTACACGGACAATTCCAAGATAGTCGAACCACAAGAGTCCGCCAATTATAAGGATGATTATTATAAGAATTAAAACGAATGATTTTCCAAAGCCTTTTAATGCCATTTTCCCCTCACATTTTAACTATTATAACATATAATATTAAATCTATCAAATATTTTTGTCATTGCGAGCGCAGCGTGACAATCCTTTATATCAAACCCGCAATTGCAGTTCCAAGTGTAATATCATTTTCTGCAGAAACGATATCCCAGAAAATACCCAGCTTGTTTGTTAAAACTTCATCAAGGTAGCCGTAGGTGCGTTCGCGAACCTTATAGGTTTTATAGAAGGTTGTTCCGTTGCACAAAATACAGATCGGGTTAGAGGCATTTTTTCCGGCTCCGGTCTGAATTGCACAGGCAGAAAGGATTGCGGCAGAACAGCGTGCAGAACGTTCTACAATTGCATCAAGCAGCTGGAAAAGAATGTCGCAGTCTTGTTCGGTTGCAATTTCGCAGGCAAGCTTACCCAAAACGCAGTCCTTGTTGTACGGGCTGTGAAGATATTTGTCCATTTCTATAAGGGTGAGCGGCTCCATTTTTACAAGCTCGGCAGCCATTTTTTCGCTGAAAAGCCCTTCTTTTGCTGCTGTCTGAAGGATTATTGTAGAAACAGGACCTAAATATGCGCCTGAACACTGCTTTTCCAGAAAGAAAGAGCCTGGTTTTACAGTTGTTTTATCAAATTCAATGTCAAAGTCTGAGCGGTTGATGTTTTTGTATTTGCCGCTTTCGCAGACGATGATCTGCTTATCTATCTGGATTGCTTCGTCGCTACTCTCCTCGCAATGACGGGTTGCCGGCTGAAGATAAGCGGCATTCATACCGGTTCCAAGGATATAACCGATGTAAGAAGAATAGCGGTGTGTGTCACCCGCAGTAGCAGCACCTGCAAGCAAGGCAGAGGTTGTATCATTACACATTGTTACCTGTTTGATTGTATTCCAGCCGTGTTCGGCAAGAGCAGCCTTAAGGCACTCACCTACCTTACTTCCTACTACCTCAGGAGCCTTTACTTCCTTTGAAAAACCAAGAAGGATTCCGTCGCCGTCATTCTGAATTTCCATAGGATAAGAAAAGCAGAAGCCAATGCGGTCTGACTTATTTTTAAGGTGTTCAAGATTCTGTGCAATCTGTTCAAAAAATTCCTTGCGGCTAAGCTCGCGCTCAACACCAGGCATGCGGGTCTTTTCCATATCAGAAATTGAAGGAACGCCTGCAGCATCAAAGGTAACAAGGCACGAACGGAAATTTGTTCCGCCTGCATCAATTACAATTACACTCTGATTTTTAGCAGTATCCTTTGGCGGATTACAAAAGGTGTGGATCATATCCTGATCACTCGGCTGCTTTTTCAAGCCCCTGCGCATATCGTCCAGAATGCCCTGTGCCAGAGCAAGTACATCAATATGATTTACAAAATTGTGTTTCATTAAAAAAGAAGATACTGTTGTGTTCATAAAAAATTCCTTTGATTTAGTATATAGTAAAGAATATATTTTGTGAATATAGATTGCCACGGCCTGCGGCCTCGCAATGACACTTGACCCTAAAGCAATACATGCTTATTATATAACCCTATGCTAGATTTGGAATCCCTGAAAAACGAGCTTAATCCAGAACAATTTAAGGCTGTTACTACCACCGAGGGCGCTATCCTCATAATTGCAGGCGCTGGAAGTGGAAAAACACGCGTAATTACCTTTAGAATTGCGCATATGCTCGAAAAAGGCATTCCTCAGAGTCAGATTCTGGCCCTTACCTTTACAAACAAGGCTGCCAAGGAAATGTCTGACCGAATCAAAGACCTTACACAAAAAAAGCTTCAGAATCTTACGGTAAGCACCTTTCACGCCTTTGGAGTAAGGGTTTTGCGTCAGGATATAGACAAGCTTGGCTACAGAGAAAATTTTAGTATTTATGATGAAACAGACCGCATTTCTCTTATAAAAGAATGTGGCCGCGAGCTCAAATTCAGTCCTGAGGCAATGGATATTTACACCATAAGCAATCTTATTTCCAATATAAAAACCGGACGCAAAAACTGGGAAACCGCAAACGACATGTACAGACCGCTTTACGAGCTTTACCAGGAGGGGCTGCAGCTTTACAACGCCGTAGATTTTGATGATTTGATTGTGCTTCCTATAAAGCTGTTCCGTGAGCATCCAGATGTTCTTGCACGCTATCGTGAACGCTACAAATACATAATGGTTGATGAGTTTCAGGATACAAGCCACCAGCAGTACGAAATGATGCACCTGCTTGCCGACAAAAACGTTGCCGTTGTAGGAGACGATGACCAGAGTATTTACAGCTGGCGTGGTGCCGACTACCAGAACATTATCAATTTTGAACACGACTTTGATGTTACAGAAATTCGCCTTGAGCAGAATTACCGTTCTACAGAAACAATTCTGGAAGCAGCAAACGGTGTAATAAGCCACAACACAAACCGCAAGGATAAAAAGCTCTGGAGCGGTAACGGTGGCGGTAAGCCAATAGAAATCTTTATGCCTCTGGATGAGATTGATGAAGCAGACTTTATTGCTCAAAGCATTCTTGGAATTGCTCTGGAGGAACACCGCAAGTATGATGAGTTTGGTGTTTTGATGAGAGCTAACACTCAGGGCCGTGTTTTGGAAGAAGCCTTTCTTGAACATAACATCCCCTACACCATGAGCGGCGGCACCAGCTTTTTTGAACGCAAGGAAATTAAGGATGTTATCAGTTATCTTCGCGTTATTGCAAATCATGATGATGATATAAATCTGCTGCGAATTATTAATACACCACGCCGTGGAATTGGACGTGTTGCAATAAGTCTTATGAATGATGAGGCTGTTTTGAACGGCTGTACCATGTGGAATGCAATGGAGGCTCTCATAAACAGACCGGGCTCTCCTGCAAATGATGCGCTCAAGGAAGACCTGGCAGATTTTATGAAGCTCATAGAAGACCAGAGGCAAAAGCTTTTGAGCGGACGAGGACTTTCTGCCAAGGTGCGCCAGATGGTAGAGGACATAAACTACCGCGACCATCTTATTACCGAATATTCCAAAAACGAAAAGGCCGTACGCTTTAAGCTTATGAATATAGAAAGCCTTTTGAATTCCATGGATGCGTGGGAAAAAGATCCTGACAATGATAACCCAAGCCTGTTTAATTATTTGAACCGCATTACGCTCATGTCACGCGACGACCAGGACGAAGAAGGCGGCAAAGGCAAGGTAAACCTCATGACAATTCATGCCTCCAAGGGGCTTGAGTTTCCGGTTGTGTTTATTGCAGGTGCCGAAGAAGGACTTATTCCGCATGCCCGCTCGGTAGAAGAAAACGGCGGAGATGTAGAAGAAGAGCGCCGCCTTTTTTATGTTGCCATTACACGTGCCCGCGACAAGCTGTTTATTTCGTCGTGCCAGAAGCGCAAGCGCATGAATATGATAAATGAATGTACCCCTAGCCGCTTTTTGGATGAGATTCCTCAAAACCTGATTGAATATCACGAGCCAAAGCAGCTTACCGAAGAAGAAGCCGCCGACATGCTGGGAGACTTTCTGGAAAAGTTGAAAGCCAGAAAATAGATGCCGAAACAAGTTCGGCATGACCTGTCATTGCGAGCGAAGCGCGGCAATCTACGTATTTGATTACACCCTGTACTTAATCTTCTTACCAGTTCCCTCGTACAGCTTTTTGCGAAGCTCTGTAACCTGAGGGTCGGTAATGTAATCGTCAAAGCTCATCATGCGGTCAATAATGCCGTTTGGTGTAATTTCTACAATGCGGTTGGCAATAGACTGAATGAATTCGTGGTCGTGTGAGCTGAACAAAAGCACTCCAGGGAATGCAATCAAGCCTTCGTTGAGCGACTGAATTGCTTCAAGGTCAAGATGGTTTGTAGGATCATCCATGGTAATACAGTTGGCACCGCTAAGCATCATTTTACTGAGCATACAGCGCACCTTTTCACCACCCGAAAGAACCTTTACCTTTTTGAGTGATTCATCACCACTAAAGAGCATACGACCGAGGAAGCCGCGCACATAAGAGTCGTCCTGTTCCTTTGAATACTGCTTGAGCCATTCAGTAATGTTCATATCGTTTTCAAAGTTGCTTGAGTTATCGCGTGGCAGATAGGTCTGGCTTGTTGTCTGACCCCAGAAGAATTCTCCGCTGTCAGGCTTTCTTACACCGTTGATAATATCAAAAAGCGCAGTAACAGAATTGTGCTCAATACCAACAAAGGCAATTTTGTCTGTGCGGCTAACAGTAAGTGAAAAATCCTTGAGCAGCTCGTTTCCGTCGGCGTCCTTGCAGTTAAGCTTTTTAATTTCAAGAACGTTGTTTCCAATTTCGCGGTCGGCCTTAAAGTTTACATACGGGAACTTGCGTGTAGAAATAGGGATTTCCTCAAGACTGTCGGCAAGCTTGTCATAAATCTTTTTGCGGCTGGTTGCCTGCTTGGCCTTAGATGCGTTAGAGCTAAAGCGCAGGATGAACTCGCGCAAATCCTTCATTTTTTCTTCAGTCTTTTTCTGCTGATCGTGAGCCTGTCGCTGCATAACCTGAGTCATCTGGTACCAGAAGTCATAGTTACCGCTAAACTGAGTAATCTTTCCATAGTCAATATCGCAGATATAAGTGCACACAGTATTCAAAAAGTGACGGTCGTGCGATACAACAATTACAGTATTTTCAAAATCAAGAAGGAAGTTTTCGAGCCAGGTGATAGATTCAATATCAAGACCGTTTGTAGGCTCATCGAGGATAAGTGCGTCAGGGTTTCCGTAAATTGCCTGTGCAAGAAGAACGCGCACCTTCTGGCTTTCGTCCAGGTCACTCATCATGCGGTCGTGGAATTCTTCTTCAAGTCCAAGTCCGGACAGCATCTGTTCAATCTGATTTTCTGCCTCGTAGCCGCCAAGCTCTCCAAACTCTGCTTCGAGCTCTGCAGATTTAATTCCGTCTTCTTCTGTAAAATCTGCCTTGGCATAAATCTCGTCGCGGGCCTTGCTTACTTCATAAAGGCGCGGAAAGCCCATCATTACAGTATCCTTTACAGAATACTCATCAAAGGCAAAGTGGTCCTGCTTTAATACAGCCATGCGCTCGCCCGGAGTCATAAATATTTCACCGGAATCCTTTTCCAATTCGCCGCTTAGCAGCTTTAAAAAGGTAGATTTTCCTGCGCCATTTGCACCTGTAATACCGTAACAGTTTCCTTTATTAAACTTAAGATTAACATCCTTAAAAAGCGGTTTTTCGCTGAATGAAACACTAACATCACTAACAGTTATCATTAAATGGTCTCCAAAAATAAAGTGTTTCTATTTAACCAAAAAACCTCTTTTTTTGCAACCTATAACTATTCCGCAAGCCGCAAGGCAAAGGGCAAGAATAACAATCACTATTGCTATTGGAGAACGTGCCGGCTCGTTGGCCTTGTCTGCAATATCGGTTGTAACCGCAGCCTGAACCACAGGGGCTTCAACTTCTACATTTGGAGCCGATGTTAACTTTGCAACAGCCTGCGATAGCTCTGGTGTTGTTATGGTCATCTGCTCAAGTCCGGTCTGAACTTTAACTTCGGCATCAACCTTAACTTCTGCGTCTACTTTAACATCTGCTTCAACCTTAACGTCTGCTTCAACCTTAGGCTTGTTCTTAGTCTTAGTCGTTGCTTTGGCAGTTGTCTTTGTCTTAGCAGGGACCGCAGCCTTTTCAGACTTTTCAGTTAAAGCTTCATTCAAAGTCTGTGCCGCACTTTCTGCAAAATGAACCGGCGGAACATAAGTACTGTATGCATTAGTAGCCTTGCCGTTTCCAGCCACCAGTCCCTGCAGCATAGAAAGTGCCGATCCGCGAATATTTGGATTTGCACCAGGTGTGTTACCATTTGAACCGTCACCGCCCTGGCTGCCATCTCCACCCTGACCACCGTCATCAGGAACAGCTGGTATCTGGAACGCGAGTTTAGTTACACTATTAATTATGAGATTTACATTCTTTGGCTCTGTTCCTGCAGCTGCAATATTTTTTAATACAACAGTGAGCCCGGAAATATTTACCCAACCATTATTAAGGTTTGTTAGTTCTGGCTGCCCTGTTGTGCTATAATCAATAAACGAAACCGAATCAATTTCTGCATTCTCTGCGGAAACAGATCTAATTACCATTCCTACCGGAACACTTACACTAAGAGTATTTTCATTTCGAGTTATAGTAATATCATCGGCTTCAAGCGTACGATCAAGAATCCACCACTGCTTATAATAGTCATCTCCTGTATTACCAAGATAATAACCTTCGGAAACATTACCCCAGTTATCTTTAAAGAACAAAGCTATGTGTGTATGTGGTGTTGTTATATCCGGTAAAACAAACTTATAGTTTCCATTTTCTGTAACCATATTCTGCCATGTAGATGTAGGCTGGGCTGTATAACTTGCATCTCCACTATGTGCAGGATCTTCAACTACTGTAACTATCTGATATCCTGCAAGACCTACCGGTTCAATTATTTTATTAACCGGTATAAATATTTGTGTACCTGTGCTGTACAAGTTTGAACTATATCCATTTCCAATCTGGCTGTCTTTTACCTCTCCAAAAGAAGTTATATCATTTCCACTTGAAGTCTTGGCTGTATAACCATTTACCTTCTTGATTTTTATATTAGTACCTGGATATACACCATTATTGTTTTCAGTTCTATACATGCTTGAATCAAGAACAGGCCCACTTACATCCTGTTTCCAGGTAACATCACTAGAAGCAAGTCTTGCTTTTTGTGAGGTTGATTCTCCACCACTAATTGTACAATAAAGTTTTTTGCCACTCTGTGTATCAGAAATTGGGAACGCAAGATAACAGTAATAGCGGTTTCCTACAGCTTCGCCAGTCAGATAACGTTTGAGTGTACCGCCCTGCCCATATGTAAAGCTTCCTGCAGAAGTATCTGTATTTCCTGCAAAAAGATTGATTGAAACCGGATTATCAACATAGTTGGCATCATTTTTTAATATAGTACATCTAACAAGTACATAACCGCTACCATAGTAAAGTGTACTTCCATCTGAACTAGTAACCGTAGGTGCAAGAGTTACACCATCTGCTGTTAAGCTTGCAGAAAGAGTACTTGAAATTTGATTTGAACCAGATGGTATAAATTCAATATTCTGAGCTTTATGAGGGTTATTATAAGTATAGATGATTGTAATCTTTGCACTTACATTTCCGGCATAATCAATTGCATAATAATCTTTTGAAACATCAGATTTGTCGGTTGCCATTGGTAATGAATATTCAAATACAGTTTTTACAGGACTGTTAACATTTGTTGTGTCAGTCAGACTGTATGCACCGGTAGCAGTTGATGGAACCGAATCCGTATATCCAAGTATAGTATTTGGTTTATTCTTAAAAGTAAGTTTTAGAAAAGCTCTAGGATATGATGGATTTGATTCTTTTATAATAATATAATTTGGAGTTCCTTGAGTAGTTGAGCTATCAAAATTCTGTACTGTATAATTACTGCTTTGACTTGCACTCTTTGTTGCAAATTCTATATGCGTGCTATCAAATGCAGGTGCAGATGGTGTTGTATTATAATATACAAGCTTTGAAATATCATCTGCAATTGTTGTGTTATCCTTTTTATATTGGAAACCTGTTGATTCGGTTATTACTTCAGAAGTTCTTCCAAAGATATCCCTGATAGAAATTTTTGTTACTTCAATTCCACTGAATTCATAATCAATGGAATTACCTGTAAATTCAACCCACTCACCGCTATTAACTTTATAATCAAAGTGATTATAGACAGTACCTACTCCGGCATCATTTACCTTTATTGTAAGCTTTGCTTTATTGTTTGAATCAGAGGTATAGGCATAATTTGTTGTTGAACCTATTTTGTTTACAGAACCTTTTTTAACTGTGAGCGTTGGCTTTTCTGTAAATACCGGTGCTTCATTATCAAGGAATAACCTGAAGTACTGGCAACTTGTATTACCAGAAATATCTGTTACGCAAATCTGGTAATATGTACCGTTAGCATCAAAGCTAAGGGCACCGTAACCGGAACTTGAATCGCTTCCCATATGATATTCTGTTGTCATGTTGCCGCTCCAGGTAATTCCTGTATAACCATTTGTCTGTTTGTTATAAGAACAAATGGATGACCAGGCTCCATTGCCACCGGTTACTGCCCATTTATTGATAATAACCTCCTGTACATCACCAGGGTCATTAACAAGATTTACGTGGAATTTTGTGTATTGATTTTTATTCAAATATACAGTCATTAATTCGCTTGCCGGTATTTCACTTGCCTTTGAATGATATTCTGCCGGAAGTGTACAATTGTAAACCTTTCCGTAACCATCTACAGCAGTTGTAATAGGACCGCTTGAATTAACCATTATTGTATCACTGCCTTGTGATGTTACAAGCGAAACAGAAGAAATTGAAGGAGCTGTTTCATCAAAGACAAATTTTAATGACTTTTGTGCTCTATTTCCTGCATTATCATATACATAATAAGTAAGATCATATTCATTTTCATTATTCTTATGATAAGTGTCATATGGAATACTCAAATATTCCTGAGCACTATTAATACCTGTTTCTGTAAGAGTAAAGCCTTTTATACCGGAACCAGACTCTTCAAAACAATCTTCAGGAATATAAACATTAATAGGTTCATGATTTTTAGCTGCTGCACCTTTTCCTGCAATTCTTACAACAGGAACTTCACCTGAGGCTTTTGAAATATAATATTGATCTGCAACTGTAACTCCTGTTACAGAAGAAGAAGTATAACCTGGAACAGTTGAATCGTTAACAAATTCAATATCCTTTCCTATTCTGTAAGAAGAAATATTTCCGGTCCAGTCCATTACATGCAGGTATAAGGCTGTGGCAGTGGAAGAAGAAAGCTTACCAAAAGGGAAGACGGTAATAACTTTTATACCTGAATATTTTCCTTCATAATCACCGCTGGTGTTACTATAATAAGCATTAGCCGGCTTCACTCCATCACTAGCGGAATAGGTATGTGGAAGGCCAATATCTTTGCGTAAGTTTTCTACCTCTTCCCAGCCGACATACCACTGATTTACAGAATCTTTATACCATTTGGAATTATCCCATTCACCATGTAAAGAATCATCGATTGAAGGAGGATCTGCTTCTGTAGACCAGGCAAATGCTCGGACACCTGTTATTTCTGAAACAGCAAGGTCTGCAAAGGAATTATAAATAGAATAAGGTTCATGGTCACCATCTGCTAAATGACTTGTTCCTTCTCCAAGTGTGTTATTTATTTCTTCTCCAGGCTGAGGGCTGGAGTGAGTTTTTGTTGCATGAATATATACTGTCTTTGTGCTTCCATTGTCTACTTCGTAAGGTACAAAGCCGTTATTTTTGCCAACAAGTTCATTTATGTCATCTGTCTGGCTAGGGTCAAGTCCTCCAATACGGGTTTTGAGGACAGGTCCCTCATTATCATAAACCCACTTATCAAACATGCCGGCTGTATTTGCCCTGAGTGCATTACCACTTGCAGCACTATTTACAACCTTGGCAATTTCGTAGTTACCAAGACGGTCCTCAAGTAAGTACCAGATATAGAACGGTGCATTATATGAAGGTTTTGGATAATCCAGGAGGATTCTTATTTCAGATGAGCTGGAATCTGCCTGAGCGTAAGTCCAATCTGTATCGGCTTTACCTGCTGTTATTGTAGAATAATCTGGAACCTCATTTGCATTTGTCGTAGTATAAAGAACTGCTCGACAGGTATAATCAGTTGTTGATGTTGTTTTACCAGCTGAAGAGAATAATGCTGTTTCCTGACTGTCTTTATTTCCAGAAGTAGTTCCAAATCTTAAGGTTAATGCAAGTTTGAAATTAGTATACGCATCATTATAATATGTCTGATTCTTTACAAGGTCTTTTATAAAGCCTCGTTTTTCGCCTACTCCATTATCTGTTGGTTGGTCATAATTACCAGACTGTTCATTCCATGAATAGGTTTGTCCATCCCATGTCATGCCTGTACCAGCAGGATCCATAAATGGATTTTGAATTACTATTGGAGAAGTTACCTGTCCGTTTGCATCTGTAGTCTGCCAGCCAAGCTTACCATCTGCAATAAAGCTTATTGGATAATATCCTGAAGAATCGGAAGCTCTTACTACAACATAATTCATATTTCCACAACCATCACGTAAGAATACCGAGATTGGTGGTAAAGCCTTAGAATAATTATTTGGAATTTCAATTATAAGATTGTTATCGTTATCTATATAACTTGTTATTGAACTGCCGGTGTCTGTAACTGGTGAACCGCCAGGAACAAAATTATGCCAGCTATTATTACCGGAAGGTACCAGCCAGGAACAATTTTTATAGATATAAGTATAGTCAGGTTCATTTTCAAACTTGTAACCAAAATAATCCCATAAATAACTTGAATATGTTGAATAATTATTTGAATTTAATTGAATACCGTTTGGCAAAACAGTGTTCATAGGAACAGCCGGTTGATATTGTCCTGCGGAATAGCTTACGCTACCAGATACCCATGCGCCATACCACATAGAAATTGAATACTGATCAATAGGAGAAGAAGTAGCTGTTGCATTTACAGATTCTCCATAAGTTGTAATATCAGAAGATTTAGCTTTTTCTCCATTAAGAAGTAAGTCGTTTACTTTAGTACCGGTACTGTTAAGATTAACAACAATCTTATATTTTTTGTCATCACCAGTCTTTTTAATTATATACCTATATACCCACATTGGAGTTGTATTTATAGATGATGAATCTCCATAATTTATAGAATATTCAGAAATGCCTGGTAAATTGCTGCCGCTCTGGTAAATACCTGCACCTTCTGGAAGATCTAAGGTTAAAAGTTTCCAGTTAATATTTGCAGGTTTAGTAATATCCTTTACAATATTAAATTGGAATACATCACTTGTATTACCTGCGCCATCTACAATAATTGCAGAGTATTTGCCTACTTCAAAACCTGTTTTTAAAAGTCCTTCTGCAGCTGAATTTCCTAAATCTGAATTTACATATTTACCGCTTTGCATTACGGTTTCTTTTGTTACATTCGTGTCGCTGGAAGTGTGCTTATAATAACGAACAAAAGTATCTTTTGAATTGCTGTAAAGTCCATAAGTATCTGAAGCACGTATTCCCAATACAACTCCGTAATCATTATTTCCTACACCATTAAGTACACCACCTGACTGGGTTGCACCTGATTTGTGAGTTGTAGAAGTATAGAAGGTTGGAATACCATCTATGAGTACGCCAGATGCATTTTCATCATTCTGGTGCGGATAAACATTATATTGTGGTTGATAATAAGCTGGACTTCCAGAATAATCTGTTACGAACGGCAGTTTTGTTATTGATGGCGAAGTCTTATCATAAGTTATTGACAATGCTTTTGCACCAACTTCATTACCGGCAAGGTCACTGGTAGTTATACTTATAGTTTTTTGACCTTCAGAATCTGCAAAACTTATATTTGTAAATGTAACTGTCTTGCTTCTTATAACAATATAATCATCTGTAAATGCATTGTTTTCTTTATTTCGCAAAGTTATAACTGTATTATTTTCCGTCATTTCATAATCAATAGCTGTGTCACCAATTTTTACCTGCGTATTATTTGTGAATGTGGCACCGCTTATACGGAAACTGTTATAACCGGAACTTGCAGAATTTTTAGAATCATCGTCAAAGACAACTGTAAGATCAATAATATTCTCATTTGTATAACCAGGTGCTGCAGGAAGAGTTCCCGAAGGACCCTGTCTGTCTGTTAATGTATAATTATTTTTAATATTTTGTAAATAACTGTCTGCTTTTACTCCATCAATTACAACATTCTTATCTGTATATGGAGATATCTTGTCTTCCTGGTCTTCGCGAGTGGCAAGATCGTACACTTTTACATTAATTATATTATTATCTGCCTGTATTGTAGAAAAACCAATATTTTCAATAAGTATTACAAATTCTTCTTTTAGAGACTTAAGACATTTATCATTATTAAACGTAATTGTTTTTGTTTGAAGGTTCAGATTATAGTCAGCTTCCGGAATAAGAGTACGGCTTTCATCTGTCTGCCCGTAGTTTTCTATCTTGTAAATCTTTGTTTTTCCATGAGCAGCAGGAACTGCTGATATTTCAATATTATATAACTTAACATCTTCGGAATCAAAAACTATCTGGCTTATACCGGAATCCTGTTCTTTTATAAAAATATAAAGAGGTATAAATCCAGGAACATTTTGTAACAAGGCAGTATTTAGTGTAGAGGCAATCCATTTTTTAGGAAGGAACCATCCGTCCTGTGATTCTGTACTTAATCCATCCGCTCCTGCACTTATAGATTTTTTAAGATCCGGAATATAAAGTTTATTGATAACCGGATTTGTTTTATCAATTGTAATTGTAGTTTCGGTATAGGTTGTATTAAGTGCAGAATCCCATATATCTACCCTTACTTTATAACTTCCTGTCTGTTCGCCAATTTGAATTTTACTTATGTACAAGGTTCCCGAATTAACTTTTGAAGTATCAGAACTATTTAATTCTTTAATCGTATTATCAGAAGCCAGATCTGTATATGTCAGTTCCCTTGATTCGCCAGAGTCAGGAACGTATGTTATTGTATAATTACCCTGATTTATTGTTTGAGTTGTTCCTTCTTTTGTAACGGTAACCTTTACCCGTCTAATACCGGCACCATTTTCTGTAAACGGAATCTTGAGAATATGGCCCGAAGAAGAAAGAAGATTACTGTCGGTTACTGCAACAGCTTCTGTATATACATCAGCAGATTTTTTAACCCAGTTTACTTTTGATGCAACAGAAGAAGAAATAACAGGCGCTGTATTATCATAATTAATTGATTCAACAATTACCGGATTAGAAATATTTCCTAAATCATCCATAAGGCACATGGTAATATCAATTGCACCGTCTGCCGAAGCTGCTGCATTTGCCAGTGTCCTTATATTTGAAACATTATTTGTATGGATTGGAGTCCAGATAGTAGTATCCGTAGGAGAAGGCTTCCATGCCAGATCCTTACCAAGTTTAAATGCCCATTTAAGGTCATTAAAATCGGATCTTAAAGCAGCACAATCGTTTAAATCCGTAATAGAAGAATTATCTTTTTCTTTAATTTGAATTTGAGATAAAGAATTGCGGTTATACCATTTATAAGGTGCATCTTCTGCATTTATATTGATTTTTGAAATTGCATTTTCTGCACTAGGAGCACTGGAATCTTTTACAACAAAAATAGACCTGTAGCCATTGTTGTATTCTGCAACATATTCTTCGGTTTCACCGGAGTTACCTACCATGTCTATTGCCCAAACATCAATCTTAATAAGACCGTTCGGCATATCACTTAAATCATAAGTAAATATGGTTCCGCCATTTGCATCCGGGAGAATATCTTCAAACTTTTTCTGAATCTTGCAGGAAGAGTCTTTTAAGCCCATAGCATAACCAATTTCTTTTACGCCTTTGTAATACTCCTGCGAAACTGTTGAATTATTTTCAAAGGCCAGTTTAGAAGTTGTTTTAGCGGCGCCGTCCTTATCTACATAAAGAGTTGCGCGAACCTGAATAAGGGCTACATCACTTTCGCTTAAGTTGTTGGTGTTTGTATCATCTACGTTTCTACCGGCACCGGCAATATCTGTAGCCTGTACATAAATATTTATATAATCTTTTACACGCTGCTTAAGAATTGGTTTTTTAGAGGCATTTACAAGAGCGATATCTCCAGATATGAATGCATCAATGTCATTAGTTGCTTTTTCTGCTTCGTCTGTATAATTTGGAACAGTTTCATTACTACCTTTTTTGATATATTTATACTGTTCAAATGCCAGACAGTCTTCTCCAATACCGGCAGAAAGCTCATCAATTCGAGGTGCCAGGCTGTCAAGCTTTGTACCTGTTGTAAAGGTAAAAGTATATTTTCCGTTCATTGTAAAGCCGTCTGTATCGCAAACATCTTCGTAAATATTCACATTAATCTGTGAATTGTTATCCATGTAGATACCCTGCTTTAATGAAAGGGTGAGCATCTTTTTTGTTGCACTAAGTTTTATATTAAAATAATCTGTAATTTCCTTTGCACCCATGTCATCGGAATTTTCTGTAAGAACGGCACTACCAGATGTAACTACAATATTGCTGTTTCCTTCACTGTCTTTGAGGCTTGATTCTTCTATAGGCTTTGAAAAAAGAATACGTATAGAGCTGTTACGCACAACATCTGAACGACCGTTTGTAGGTACCGACGTAACAATTGTAGGGCGCTTTGCAACAATAGGGATGATGAAGATGTCGTTGCGTTCTTTGTAGACTTTTACTTTTGTTACCGGGTCGGTTGGGTTTGAAAAGAAAACTTCTGTGGCCGGAAGTTCGAGCGGCTTATAGTTCTGGTCGTAGTGTTCGGCGTTTTCGTAGATTAAGCTTGAATGCTGCTTTGAGATTGAAAAATCGGTGGTAGAAAAGGCGGCCCATTTTACAAAGCCGTAGTCGTCACTGGTAACAGCGGTAAGCTCGGTTTCTACATCGACCTTCATGGTGATATTACCCTGAGGATCTGTGGTACCCATTTTTGAGTTGGCATATCTTACGTAAACTGAAATTGGGGCGGCGTTGGCGTCATGAACTTCGGTTTCAATTTTATTCATAAAGCCGTCGTCGTTCATCCAGTTCTGGCATGAACCCGAAAAAATTAATGCGGCTAATATAATGCATCCAAAAAATAATTTTGATACGTTTCTGATACTCTTACTCATGTTTCTTCCCCCTCATTTTTAATCCCACAAACAAAGCGGCTATTGCAGCACCAAGTGCGGCAAGTCCTAAATATATTTTTTTATGTGATTTGACTGGTGTTGGTTCTTCGACGATGATTGTATCGACTTGTTGTTCTTCGACATGTGCTGGATCTTCTTGTGGTCCTTCGAGAGCCTGTCGTTCGCTTTGTGAACTTACCAAGTTTTCTTCGAAAACTTGCGGAACCACGATTGGTTCATTAACCACAGGTGGTTCTACAACTGGTTCTGGTTCTGCAACTGGTTCTGGTTTAACCACAGGCTGTTCTACTACTACAGGCTCTGGTTCTGGTACAATTTCTGTTTCCAGGACAACAGGTATTGGATCTACTTTTGGTCCTTCGAGAGCCTGCCGTTCGCTTTGCGAACTTACCAAGTTTTCTTCGAAAACTTGCGGAACCACGAACTGTTCCTCAGAATCCACAGGTTGTTCTTCAGGAATCACAGGTTGTTCTGGTTCTATAACAGGCATTTCTACAGCTGCAGGCTCTGGTACAACAACTGGCATTTCTACAATTGCAGGTTCCGGCTCAACCACAGGCTCTTCTACTACTACCGGCGGTCTTAATGGAACGTCGGTCATAACAGAGGTCAATCTCTGGTCCTGGGCAGCCCTTTCATCCTTAACAGAAGCTACAAACGAGCTGGCATCAAAGTCATCCAAAGTTCCGCCGTTTTCCAGAATAGTTTCTTTGGCAAGGGCTGCAAGGTCGTCGGCAGAAAGGATGTTAAAATCAAGCTGCGAACTAATTCCTACATAGTCATCACCATCTCCGTCGCTGCTTCCCTGCTCTTCTTTTTTGCGTTTTTCTTCCTCTTCCTTAACACCGGCAGGAACAATGGCAGCCATTGCACTACCACTTGCAACTTCGTTAGTCACAGGTACAGGGTCAGTATTCTTTACAACTTCACTGCTCTCAGCGGCTTTTTGGGCAACAATCTGGCCGCCTGTTTTTTTCTGGGCGTAGTCTTCGCTTTGCAGCCATATGGTATTTTCAAGTCGGTCGGCAAGAGAAAAGCTTCTACCGGCAGTCTGTTCAAAGGCACCAAGGTAGGAATACTGCTTGGCCAGAGTTCTGTCGTTTTTATAAACAGTACCGTACCAAAGGTCGCACTCTTCGTAATCTCCAACCTCGTAGGCGCAGCGGGCAAGACCAATCATAGCAAGAGAGTTCTTTGAGTCTACCTTTAAAACATTCCTGTACCACTGCGAAGCAGCTTCGTAATCCTTTTTGGAATAATAAAGGTTTGCGGTATTCAAAACTGCAGGCAGATAATTCATATTGCGTGCAATGCGGAACTGCTTTTCGGCCTGATCAAAAAGACCATAGCGCGCATAAAGAACACCAAAATCATTATAGTTTGCAGCATAAGGCGCAGATGCAATTCGGTTTTCGTACCAGGCAATCTGCGGAGTAATCTGATTAATTACAAATTCATCAACTGTAGAAGAAAAAGCAAGTGCAACGCTATTTTCATCAGGCAGTGTAAAATGTGCGGCAGCTCCAGGAACACTTACCGGCTGATAAATCTTCCAGGAATCTTCCATCCTGTACATCATTGCTTTTCCGGCAAGCCTGGCAGTATTCCATTCCCAGGCTCCCTTATGCCAGGCCTTGTTAAAGCCTTCATCACTCAAAGTAATTTCAAGCGGAACCCAGACTGTGTCACCGTCAACAATAAATTCATCAAGAGTCAAAAAGTAATTCTTTGCCTGTTCAACTGTAAAGCCCGAATCAAAGGCCATAAAAATATGACCCGGAATTGTAATAAAGGCTGTTTTAATTCCAATGGATTCAAAAAGTGAACAAACAAGAATAGAAAGGTCATCACAGTCGCCGCCACGATACATAAGTGTCTGGTAAGGGAACTGCAAAAAGTCTATGGAAGCGGTACCTACATTATCTTCAAAGGCAGAGGTAGGATCCTTTACATAGTTAATTCCAAATTCATCAAGTGCCTGAAAAACTCCCATTGCATACTGCATGTTCTGCGAAAGTCCGCTGCGTACATCATCACGGATTGCACTTACAACATATTTGGCAAACCACATGGCTGCAGGGTCCTTGGAAGAAACAAAGGCCGAAGCACAACGGTCATCTTCCCAGGACATATTGTTGCGGCCATAAACAGGCACAACCAGCGGGAAGGTTTCTGATCTTTTTGCACCAAGATATTTATATTCAACGATGATGCTTGCCATGGTATCGCTTTTTTCATTAAGGCTAAGCATCTGTTCATTAAAGAAGGCCTTAAGGTCTACATTCAGAGTTTCGCCGCGTTTAATAACTGCAGCTTTGGCGCAATCCTTTGGCTGACTCATATACTGTGGCTGATAAAAATATACGTTTACATCTGTAATTGAAGCATCTTCGTTGTTGGTTACCTCAAGGCTTCCAAAGGAATTGTCATTGTACCAGGAATAAAAAACCGGGAATACAGGACGCAAAGCTGCATTTCCAACCGAAACATTATTTTTGTTAGAAAAAGCCTTGGTAATGTTGATTGTAAGTCCAGGTGTTAAATCTGCAGTTGTCAAAAAGCCCGGTCCCTTAGAAAGCTTGTGGTCTGCCCCGCCCTGTGCATAAACAGAAACAACAGGACCGATTTTATAATCAACAGAAATTGTTCCACCTACTGTGAGTCCGGAAATTACAGCCTTTGGAGTATTGGAATCCTTATCCTTCTGATAATTTGCAGTATAGTAACCAACGCCTGCATCAAAGTTCAAGCCGAGTCTGTCTGTAAGCGGAAGATGATAACCGGCTCCTGCCCTTGCATTAAATACAGAAAGGTTTCCGATATTGGTTTTGGTATTAAAGGAATATTCACTGTAGTCGCCTTCTACAAACAGATTAATAACTTCAAACGGACGATAGGTAAATCTTAAACCGCCGCCAAAGCCTGTAGAAAGAGACTCGTCAAATTTTATTACAGGAAACGAAAACTTTGGATAAATGCTCACAAGAAATTCTGAACCTTCGGAAGCAACAGGAGCAGCACATAACATTGCCGCAGCAGCACTCGCAACAGCCTTCTTGGAGAATTTTATTTGCTTTCGAATCTTTCTAGATTGCTTTCCAGACATACTTTTTTTTATTTACTCTCTCTTAATTTTCAAGCTCACTCATAACCCGGTTAAGATTTGCCTTGGCAGATTCATTATCCGGATCAACTTCAAGTACTTTTTTATACCATACAACAGCTTCCTCGTAGTTTTTCTGCAAAGAAGCAATGTTTCCAAGATTATTCATTGCAGTTGTAGAACCCATCTTAACTGCAAGCTGGAATACAGGAACAGCATTTGAATACATGCCTGCCCTTACATAAAGCATACCAAGCTGATTATAAAGACCGGCAGATGCACCTTCGTTTTTGATTCTGTTTTGAATTGCAGTAATCTGAGGACCAAACTCTGCAGTTATATATCGGACAATATCGGTTTCTACAGTATCCGAAACAGTCTTTTCTGAAATTGAAAGAGAAACGTTTTCTCCGCTTGTAAAGCCAGCCGGCGGATAATAAGTCCAGGCATCGGCAATACCTACAAAGTAATATTCCTGTTCAGTCTGGATAATGATATTAATTTCTTCCATGGCCTTGTACCAGCTGTTTATAAAGCCTTCGCCAAGTACCTTCATGGAAAGAGGAATCCAGATGTTATCATCCTCAAGAACAATTATGTGGTCGTCACCGTTAAAATAGCTTGAAGCGTGTGCAGAATCAATTTCGGTATTGAACAGAACAATAAAATCATCCTGAGTTGCAATAAACGAAGCCTGTATACCAACCGACTGCAAAAGCGACATAAGCAGGATACCAAGGTCATCAATATCACCCGATTTGTACTGCATTGTCTGATATGGATACTGCAGGTAATCAAGAACGGCGGTATCAATATGACTTGGTCCATAAGGAGTGCTTGAGTCGGTTTCATACTGAATGCCTGCAATGCGCATGCCTTCAAAAAGGTACATTGCAAACTGCATGTTCTGGTTTAAACCGGTGCGAAGATAACGGCGTCCAATTCCAACCAGGGACTTTGAAAATTCCATTACCTCCTGAGAGGATGCAGAAACCAAACTTGCAAGAACAGCAGGATCTGCCCAGCGCATCTGGTTACGGTTATAAACAGGAATAATAATCTGAGAAACTGCGGTACGCTTTTGACCAAGCAGCTCGTAATTGATAACAACCTCTGCCGGAATTTGACCGTTTTCTGTAAACTGAAGGATAGAATCAGAGAAGTCTGCAATAAGCGGAACAGAAGCTGATTTATGCTTTGGAATATTAGAAATGTGTCCGCATTCAAGCTCCGAAGCCGTATAATCCTGGGCACGTACATAAACCCTTACGTTTTTGATTTCTGCTGTTTCGTCGTTGGAAATATTGATTGTACCAAAGCTGTTTTCCTTGTAAACCGTATAAAGCAGTGGGAAAACATTGTCGTCGTAATCTACAGTTGCACTTACGCTGCCCGAAGATTTTCTGGTGTCATAACGATAGGTAAATGAAATGCCTGCCGTAATTCCCTGCATAAGAGGATTTTTGAACCAGGAGTTATACTGAAAGTCTGTCCATGAAACATTAAGACCAATAGAAAATGAAGGATTAATTCTAAAGGCGGCGCCGGCTTCTGCCCTGTACCATGGCTGTTCATGAGTCTGCTTGTCCGAAATTGCAAGACTAAAACCGCCCGAAAGACTTGCGGTAAGCTCCAGACGAGAAACAGGATAATACTGAGTACCAACATTCAAACCAAGAGGAACAAAAAATACGTTCTTTGAAAGCTCTGTGTCGAATTTTGAAGAAGACTGCTTTGGAATTGAGAAAAAGCCAGCCGTAGTTCCTACAGTTAAATAATCAATAGGAGTAACACCGGTTTTGAGCATGCCGCCATAACCAGTAGTTGCGTATTTATCCAGACCTTTAGTTAAAAAAGGAAAAGCAAGCTCCGGTGTAAGAGAAAAAACAAGCTCAAGTGCAGTCACTGGAACACAAAATAAGAATAAGATGAATGATATAATTACTTTAAATTTAACTTTTTTGTTCATACTCTCAGCGTTTTTTAATATATACAATTTTAGCATATAATAGAAAAAAAAGGAAGTATTTACGAGAAAAATCGCAATTTCAGGCCAATTTAACGTCCAAAGAACGACTTAATCTTTTGCCACAAAGTCTTTTTAGGCGCCTGCTTGTGCTCGTAATGTTTATCATTACGTGCATTTTTGTTGTAGCCACCTTTATTATAGCCATTCTTCGGGTTCTTCTTAAAGTCATTCTTCTTATTCCCGTAAGCATCCTTATAAAGCTTCATGCGCTCTTCATAAGAAAGCCCTGCCAGTTTAGCCGGATCAATAAAGGTTTTGCGGTTATTTTTCTTGTAATCTGAATGCCTTGTGTCCCCTGAGCGACCCGTGGTCCCTGAGCGACCCGTGGTCCCTGAGGCTCTCGAAGGGCCTTTCTTATAATCAGATCGACCCGGGGTCCCTGAGGTTCTCGAAGGGCCCTTCTTAAAGTTATCGCGTCTCTTATTATGAATATCCCCATCACGACCCTTGCGGTAGCCATGGCGGTTATCCAGCTCGTCATCTCCACGCCAGTTTTCGGTTTTAATAAAGATACCGGCAGACTTGTCTTCTTCCATCTGGTCTGGATATGCAACAGTAGCAGGAATCTGCATTTCAATATAGCGTTCGATTGCAGGAAGATTGTAAACATCCTGTTCAGAACAGAAGGTATAAGCCTTACCTGACTTTCCGGCGCGTGCAGTACGACCAATGCGGTGAACATAGTTTTCTGCTTCTACAGGAAGGTCATAGTTAATAACCATTGCAAGATCATCAACGTCAATTCCGCGGGCAGCAACATCAGTAGCAACAAGAATCTTAACCTCACCTGCCTTAAATGCCTTCATAATTGCAAGACGCTTGCTCTGAGGAAGGTCTCCAATCATAAATTCAGCTTTGATTTCGTTTATACCAAGACGCTTTGCAATAACCTCGCAGGAACGCTTTGTATTACAGAAAATAATAGCGCTTTCTGGATTTTCATGCTTAAGGATTCCAACAAGCAGCTTCATCTTTTCGTCAGAAGAAACGTGGAGCAGCTCCTGAGTAATTTCACTTACAGTAATATTTTCAGCTTCGATTGTAATTTCGATAGGATCACGGGTATATTCCCAAGCCAAGTTCTTTACGTAAGTGTTGAGGGTTGCAGAGAAAAGCATTGTCTGGCGGGTTTCTGCTTCCGGAAGCTTTTTCAAAATCTTACGCAGGTCATCGTAAAATCCCATATCAAACATGCGGTCTGCTTCGTCAATTACACAGAAGTGGGCATTGCTAAGGTCTAAGTTGCCGCCTTCGTTTAAGTCAATTACACGACCTGGAGTTCCAATTACAATGTCCACACCTTTTTTAAGGTTTGCAATCTGCTTTTCGTAGCCTACTCCGCCATATACGCTGAATGCCTTGAGCCCGCTTGTACCAACCAGTACCTTTGCTTCTTCTTCAATCTGAACAGCAAGCTCGCGGGTTGGAGCCAGGATAAGACATTTCTTTCCTGCATTTTCTGCCTTGAGCATTCCCTGAATTACCGCAACAAGATATGCACAGGTTTTTCCAGTTCCAGTCTGAGACTGAACATACAAATCAGGGCCCTTTGCCCCTTCATAAGTTGTAGAAGCCTTAATTACCTGTTCCTGAACCGGTGTACAAACCTCATACCCGGCGGCTTCAATCCCTTTCAAAAGTCTTTCATCAAGACCAAATTCTTTAAAATCCATATATATCCTTTTTACTCGTCAATTGCGAGTTGTCTTTACATCTTCATCGTCATTGCGAGCGCAGCGAAGCAATCCTCATATCAGTTTTTTCTTAATACTCTGGATTGCCACGTCACAAAGCTCCTCGCAATGACCATCTATTATTCTTTCACCCTTGTGTGAACGTCATTTATATCCTTATAATAATCCAAATACTGGCACAAAACCCCAAGCGCCATTTCTACGCTTTTTTGAATGCGTTCATCCTCGTCTGCTTCATCAACATCAGGATTATAAATAGCATCGCGCAAACGGCAGAATTCATTATTCATGGCCAGATACTTTTCTGTTGAAGTCATAAAGTGAGTATATCAAAAATTTGAGAATGTGTCATTATAGTTAAATTAGACGAAAACCTCTTACCCTATTAAATAATTAATTGGAATAATTATATGTTATTGTAGGAAAATTAATATCTTTACACATGTTATTTGATTTGTTGATAGCATTCCATTGTTCCTGCGTTCCTCTATAATAGATATTTGTGAGATTATCACAAGACCGGAATGCTTCATCCTCAATAGTTGTAACACTAACAGGAATTACTATACTCAAAAGCTTATCACAATAATTAAATGCTAAAGAATAGATTTTTGTAACCTGATCACTTAAGATAACCTTTTCCAGATTCTGGGATTCATAAAATGAATATGTTTCTATTTTTTTTATGCCATCAGGTACTGTATATTCTTTTCCATCTTTATTTGCAGGGTAAGCATACATAATTTTATTTTGATCATCGAATAAGACACCATCAATATCTATATATTTTTTATTTGCTACAGTTGAATCTGTTTTGAATTCTTTGATAGAAGAACAACCTGAAAAAGTAAAACCGTCAATATATTTCAATCCAGGATTTATAATAATCTTCGTAAGATAATCATTACCAGACGCTGCTAAATCATCTAAATATTCTACCATATCTGGTATTTTAAATTCCAAATCTTTTTTACTTTTAGGATAACGAAGTAAGTGTGTTTCATTATCACTATACAGTACACCATCTTTAGAAGAAAATTTTGGATTATCTGTTTCTACTTCTATTTTCTCTAAATTAAAACATAAATAAAATGTTTCGTTGTTTTCCATACTTATAACAGTTTTTGGAATTACTATACTTATCAAAGAATAATCGATTCCGATATAATCCATTTCTGTATATGCCGCATAATTAATTGAACTATCTTCAGTATAATTTGTAAAAGAAAGCCGTAAATACTTTCTAGAATCATTGGCCGCTATTGCAGGACCAAGCACACCTTTTACAGGATGCGAAACAATAATTTCATAAGGTTCACTTTTTGTAGTTCTTTCTAATCCAGAAAGAAAAGTCTCTAATTCATTACATTCAACAGTAAAAGGCCCCTTAGATTGATTACCACTGCCGTTATTATTTCCTTCATCGCCATTTGTATCAACTTTTGTGCCAAAATTACATCCAGAAATAACTGCAATAAACCCAAGCATCAAAAATGAAAAAATGATTGTTTTAATTTTTTGCATATCTTTTATACTCCTTTCTTTTAATTATTGTTTCAATTTTATTAAAATACTAAACTCTTCTTACATCATATAATTCAGAAAGTGCCGTTATAAAAGTTTTTGTTTCCTGCTGGCATGCAATAAGGATTGTTTCACCAAGATTATTTTTACCGATAAAAATTTCCAGATTTTTTAACACATCCATTCCAATTAAAGTATTTCCTGTACGATCATAACTAACAGAAATGGAAAAATCGCCAAGTTTTAATGAACCAAGTGAAAAATCCTTTGCTGTATGTTTGAATGAAATACTGTTGAGTTCCATAAAACGCTTGCTTTTAAATTTTCGTTTATCTTCATCACGTTTTACTTTTGTATCGTTTACACCAAAAGAAATAGTTTTAAGTACTGTAGCATCGTTACAGTCTTTTTCTTTGAGTTTATATGCTGCTTCTTCGGAAAGTCCCAACTTAAGCATTGGGAAAGATGTATGTGGACAACCTGTATCTATCTTTACATCAACAGCAGAAAACTTTAATCCATTAAGTTCGAATGAGGCTGTTGTTCTAAATTCATTCTTGGAATTGAGTTTTAGTGTAAGGAAGTCATTATTCATCATAAAAAATATCTTCCTCCAACTCTATGCTGTCGTTATAAACTGGAGTAATAATATTTTCTGGAGAATAAAGTGCATCAGATTCGGCATTTGTTTCTGTACCGATATAACCGATTATGCCATCTTCTTTCATGTCTGAATCTTTTGGACGATACAAAATAATCCAGATATCATGAATTTCTGAGAGCTGTTCTTTATAAACTTTCATTCCTTTAGAAATGTCAGAAATTGTATATTTAGGCATCCTTTACCTCCACACATAAATATAACACAACTTCTGTAATTTTAAAAGAAAAAAAATCATATAACTACCGCGTCATTGCGAAGAGGTAACGAAGTGTACGACGCAGCAATCCAGTTATTTTATCATTACTTCGCTCATAAGGGCTTTGCCATCGGCATAGTGGGCAATTACTACGTAGTATTTACCACGGTCTATTTCGCTTAAAGGAATAGTATAAACTTTTGGTGAACTTGTCTCACAGTGAAGCACCTTTTCACCGACATATTCATTAAAGTATTCCCATTCCGGATAATCCCAGGTTTTACACTCTTTTAATGGTCTTGAAGTAACTACAGTATGAACAAAGACAGGATAATCTGAACCTATTACAACTTTCTCTTTTGAAGAACTATTTGGAATTATAAAATTATTCTCACTGCTTCCTGCAGCTGCGGATCCATTGTAATAATACATTGGATTTGAAAAATTATTATATTTTGTTTCGTCATAAGTATCTTTTTCGTAAGTAAATTGTTCTTTTAACACAATTTTTATATATGAATTGGCTTCAAAGGTTGATGTACCACTATTAAAACTGCGTAAAGAACTAAATGATGTAGTATTTTCTGCAAAACTGTTTGTTGTTTCATTAAATTCGTAACAATTAAGACCAATCGAATCTGCATGATTATAAGCAGTCTCAAATTTCTGTATATTTTTGTTTCCAGCGTTTTTCTTAATTTTTGACCATAAAGGTTCCTTAAAAAGAGCATTATTAGAGCAATATTCATCCAGTACATTGCCAGCCTTATCAGAACCGGTACAATGAATATTATAAACAACATTATTTGATGTATAAAAGTCTAATACAGGAATAGTACAAGACGGATGATCTTTATCAAAAGTATAAGTATTTCCTCTTATCTCCAAAGTTCCTTCTTTTATTCCGCTCCAGTTATCAATCATTTCAATTATTATATTAGAGTCTACCATATTACCAACAAATATTGGTGATGTATTATCATATGCATTCCTTATTTCTTGATCCGGTTCATCCTTTGATAATCCCGGAGTTTTACAAGTTTCTGTAAGAAGCAGCTTATTATCTTTAAAACCATAAGTACTTCCCAAAATAATATTATCACGAAATATATCGTCTTGCCAAAGAATTTTTGTATAAGAATTACCTTCTGTTAAAAGATAATTAGTATTAACAAAAACATAATCATAGTACCTTAGATTTTCTTCATTGAGGTATACTGTAGCAATCAATTTAGAATTTTCACCCTTTTTGATTTCTACCCTATCAACACCTATAGGCTTAGACGTCGCATTACTATTATCATCAGCATTAAACCATGCATCATATATTATACCGTTATCCATAAGACTATACGAATAACCTTTACCACACTCAATTTCATAATTATTTTCAAACTCATATTTGCACTGTATTATATTCTGACTATTTTTTCGCATAAGAATACCATTTGCGAGAGATCTTTTCTTGGTAAAAAATTGCACATATTTATTACCAGATTGTTCAAAGACATTAACAAAAAGCTTTGTATTTTCAGGTATGAAAGTCATTTTTCCTGGACTTCTATATGATTCTATAAATGCTAAATTATTTCCTCCAGTGGAATATAAAATGAAATCACTCTCTATTCCCAAAAAATTTGTTAAAATTATTTTTACTTGTGTACCGGGAACTATTTCAAAATCATTCATTTCTTCGAAAGAGATTATTAAATCACGGGAAGAGCCTTGTATTTCTTCATCATATGGATTTTCTATATCAGTATAAACAGCATCTACAGTCTTTATTTCTTTTTGTTTATTTATATATTGCAGTTTAATTGATAACATATCTTTGTCATATGGAATATCTTGATTATTGTTTGTGCGGAAAAATCTGGAATATGGATGGCTATCTCCTGCTACCTTATAAAAAGCAATTGACTTAAAATAGTTTTCTAAAGAAGTTTTATAAGTATCAAAATTAGTCCAGTCAGAAATATCTGGATAAGTTGATGTTAGAATAGCTACTTCTTGAAAATCTATGTCTGCAGGCATAATAGTCAAAAAAGTGTATTGCTCTAACGCTGCATTATAACAAAAATCATTTACCTGAACATCTAAACGTACAACTCCTCCCTTATTTATATCAAAACTACTATCATAATAAGGTGTAATTACATGTTTTATTAAAAACCAGGTTTCGCCATTTATTGTTTTAAAAGTAGCGTTTTCTGACTGTCCGTCATAAACAGAAGTTATAAGCTTTTTATTTGTAATCTCCCAAGCAGTTATAATCTCGTTAGTTATAACTTCATTAACAACTACATTCATTATACCTTTATCACCATCAGTAAAATGTCCATAAATATAAATTGTTCCATCACAGGAATTATTCATGAGTAAATTTTTATAATCCGTATCACTGGTAAGATTCGCTGCATTTTTTGTAGAAATATCTTTTTTTTCAAATTTATTTCCGTCAAATGTTTCTGCATTTTCAAAAGTAATTGAGCTGTCACGAGTTATAAAAAAGTTTTTTTCCACAGGCGCTATTTCATCTACTACCGGAATATAATAAACAGAAAAATTCTTTGATTCTACAGGATATTGTTCATCTTCTATTTTTACAAAAATGTTTTTAAAAGAAATATTAACAGTTATTGAATTGGTATTTAATTCATCAATTATGTAATTTTTTAATAAGACACCTTTGTCCTTATCTGCTGTAGGAATAATAACCAATTCTGTTTTTTCTTCATTAAACACAGGTTTTTCAAAAAGATAATTTATATCTATACCATTACAGGTTAGTATTATGTTTCCTGTGTTATCTCCATCATCATCGTTATCAAAAGTGAATAAAGATTCTGCAGCGCTTATTTCAGGTGCTTCTACCGGAATATTAAATTTTATTGTTATTGGAGTATTTGCATAGGTAGCTGCAGATGGCTCAACCTTAACTACAGCCGGGTACTGAATACACTTAGCATAAATTTGAATATTTTCATTTGGGGTTATTATATATGCTTTTGTTTCTGTTTTTTGCGGATCTTCAAAATAAACTGCATTTTCCAGGACTTCACCGGTTTCTTTGTCTACAGACTGCCAGCAAAGAAACTTCCAGTTTTCTTCCGGCGTAAATTTGAGCTGAAAGCTTTCTTTCATTTTTACATTTATAGATTGTGGTATTACTGTACCAGCACCTTTTTCGGTAGTTACATAATAGGTAACAGGCTGCGTATTTGCAATCTTAATTGCATCTTCCAGATCTTTACGTACATCGGCCCCTTTCAAAAAGTTTTCACAGGAAGTAAAGGCCGCCAAAAGCGCAAGCCCTGCTCCTAATAAAAGTATAGTGTTTCTAAAGAAGTTAAAATGTTTTTTCACCGACGGTTCTCCTATGTATATTCTACCATTATATGGGCAATATGAGAAAATGTCACTTTTTTTTTAACTTTTTTACGAATTTTCTCCAAAATTTTGTAATAAACCCCAAATTTTTTCCATATTAACTATAGATAAATTCATTAATAAGGAGGCCTCATATGGCATTATGGAACAGAAAGTACAAGGATTCTGTATTTACAGATTTATTCGGAACTGACAGGGATGGAAAGAAAAATTTCCTTAAACTGTAGAAAAAGTCTTTAAAATTCCCAATCCCGATTTTTATATTGTTTATGTTGGAAAGAAAACACAACCGGTGGAACAGGAATTACGACTCTCAGACGCATTTTACACAAAAGACAGCAGTAAACTGGAACTCGTGGTAAAAGTCAAAAATTGCACCGACCCAAATTTGTTGCCGATTGTTAAAAAGTGCGATATACTTAAACAGTATTGCCGATTCATAGAAATTATAAAAATCGCGGGAGGTTATCAATATGTTATGTGCTAAGTACAGTTACAAAGATGACATTGCCGTAAAAAAACAGGAAGCGTTTGAAGATGGACAGATGCAAAAAGCTATAGATTCTGCCATCAACTTACTTAAAGAAGGCGACTCCCCGGAAAAAATTTCCCGATGCATCGGCCTTCCGCTCGAAAAAGTCCTGGAACTCCAGGAACAGATAAAACAAAAAGCGTAAAACTATAAAAAAGCGGGCAACTTCTGTTGTCCGCTTTTTTTACATTACTCAGCAGGATTTTCCTGACTTACCGGTGCGACCTGTTCTGCAGGGGCGGCAACGGCTTTTTTCTTGCCAAGGGTAAAGCCTAGTACGCACAAAATTACACCAAGAATTGTTGTAATGATGCCGTAGAGCTTTATCTGGAATAAGATTTTTGAAATATAGGTTATTGCAATGTCATAAACAGCTTGTGGGAGGGCGTTGTCGGCGATTACGCTCTGCAGGATTGATGGGATTATTCCTCTGGCGACAAGGGCGGCTATAAACAGAATAAAGCCGTCTATAATTGCCGGAATTGAAATAAACTTAAAGCAGACAAAAATGTTCATGTTGATAAGGAAGATGATGAGCGCAAGAACTACACAAACACAGATTGCAAGAACAAAGATTTTTGTAGAAAGCCAGAAATTTACTTTTTTAAGGATGTCAAAGGCTTCGGCGTTTTCTTCCTTTGCTGTATCCAGGGTGGCTGTAAGCTCCGGTACCATGGCCTCTACATTTTGAGAAATTGCCTGGTCAAGTCCGGTGCGATCCACTACTTCGCCGGTGGCCTCTTCGTATTTATCTATGGCAGTGTTTACTACCTTTGTAAGCTGTGACGGGTCAATATTAATTTCGTCGGAGGTGCCGGTCATATAATTTATAATTTCGTCGGCATACTGACTTACTGTCTGGGTAATTTCAGGGGAAGCAAGAATCTGGGTAACAACCTGTGGATCTACATCAATTTCATTTGCTTCAAGATAGGACTGAACAATTGCGTTTACATCCATGTTTGTAAGGTCAATTGAACTTAAATCAAAGTCTCCATAATCGGAAGGATTGAACTGTGCTTGAGTTATAATCTTTTGTTCCGGGTGAAAAAGACCATCGTCTTCAAACTGAATTGCAGGTGCTTTTGAAATCTTAAAAATCTGTCCTGCAAGCTCGGTAATTGTAGATGTATTAAAATTATTACGTGCAACTGATAAAACCAGTGTAGCCAGCAAACAAAGAGCAAAAAGTATGCTCAGCAAAACGGAAAAGAATTTTTTCAAAACAACCTCCAAATTTAATAGTGAAATTATATCATAGATATGGTAATCTGTCAGTATGAATAAAATTGAGTACCAGGCAGAGCTTTTTGGCAACAGACTTAAGAAAAAATATAAGGAACTGCGCAAGTGGGCGCGCAAAAACAGAATTAGCTGCTACAGGCTTTATGACCGCGATATTCCAGAAGTTCCGGTGAGCCTTGATTTGTATGAATTTTTACCGGATGGAATTGACTCCCCTATTGAGGCAGCAAGATTTTTAAGTGATCAGAATGCCCGGCTTAGTGCCAATGACCCCGGCGTTGAAAACGGCATAAAGGAAAGAACTTATGCGGTGCTCTACCTTTATGAACGACCATACGAAAAGGATGAAAATGAAGAACAGGCCTGGCTTAATGCAATGGCAGCGACCGCAGCAGAAGTTTTAGGTATTTCCCTGGAGCATGTTGTAAAGAAGATGCGCGGGCATAAGAGTCATAAAGGCAGTCAATATGAAAAGCTTGACCCGACAATCTATTCTTCACCAATCACCGGTCTTACCCAGGAACAGGGCCAGCTTTTTAAGCTTGACCTTACCACTTATCTTGATACCGGCTTGTTTTTTGACCACAGGGTGCTGCGGGCTATGGTGCGCGACACGTGTAGCAAAAAGCGCGTGCTCAATCTTTTTTGTTATACCTCAAGCTTTTCTGTTTATGCAGCTCAGGGAAATGCAGGCTATGTAGAGTCTGTTGATTTATCTAACACCTACCTTGACTGGTCTAAGCAGAATATGAAGCTCAACGGGTTTACAGATAAAAAACGCTATGTGTTTACCCGTGCAGACTGCATGCGCTTTTTACAGGAAAAGGCTGTTGCGGCAAAAAGCGGCAAGCTTACACCACAAGAGCTTTATGACATTATAATTCTTGACCCGCCGACCTTTAGCAACAGCAAGGCAACCACAGATGTTCTTGATATAAACCGAGACTGGCCGCAGCTGGTAAAGGACTGTTTGAACATTCTGGCACCGGGCGGAACCTTATATTTTTCTACTAATTCGGAAAGGATTAAATTTGATGTTTCTAAGCTTCCACCAAAAACTATTACAGGATTAGAATTTAGTTGTGAAGAAATAACAGAGCAATCAATACCATTAGATTACACAGGAAAGAAACCACATCGACTTTGGAGATTTGATTTAAAAAAATAAACCCCGAAACAAGTTCGGGGTGACATTGTCATTGTCGGGCTTGACCCGACAAGCTTTACTTTGCAGTATTAATTCCGTAGCGCTTGTTAAAGCGGTCGATACGTCCTGCAGTATCTACGAGCTTCTGCTTACCTGTATAGAACGGGTGGCAGGCAGAACAAATTTCAACGTGAATGTCTTCTACAGTTGAACGTGTTTCGATTACGTTACCGCAAACGCAGGTAATCTTTGTAAGTTTGTAGTCCGGGTGAATTCCCTTTTTCATATTATAACTCCTATACTCTTGCCCGATATTACGCCCGGCCGCCCCTGGCTTGCACAAAAGGTGCTTCCATCATTCCGCTACCGTCAACTAAATTCATAAATAATATCACAAGAAAATTTGTTTCAATATTATATAAGAAATCTTAACAGATAGTCAATATTCCTTATTTTTTCCATGGATCCTGACGAACAAAGGTATCGTTACGTTCATAACCAACAGAAACGATTGTTACCGGTGTTTCACAGAAGTCTTCAATGAACTTGATGTATGCGCGTGCATTTTCAGGAAGCTCATCATAAGAGCGACAGTTCTTGAGCTGGGTTTTCCAGCCGGCAAACTTATGCAAAATTGGCTTTGCAGTTTCAAGCTCGCGAACATTTGCAGGGAAATCTGTTACTTCCTTTCCGTCAATTTCGTAAGCAACACAGGCTTCTATCTGATCCATTGCATCGTAAATATCAAGGTGTGTAAGAACAAGTCCATCCAGAGAATTTACGCGGCAGGCATAGCGCAAGGCTACAAGGTCAAGATAACCGCAGCGGCGTGCACGTCCTGTTGTAACTCCGTATTCACGGCCTGTATCACGTACGTACTGGCAAAGCTCACCTTCGCTTTCGTTATTGAATTCAGAAGGCATTGGACCGTTACCAACGCGGGTTTCGTAAGCCTTAAATACACCTACAATCTTGTCCAGGTCATGAGGACCAATTCCACAACCACTTGCGGCACCTGCAGCACAGGAAGCACCGGAGCTTACGTATGGATATGTACCGCTGTCAAGGTCAAGCATGGCACCCTGAGCACCTTCAAACAGGATATTTTCTCCCTTTACCTTGTACATTTCGGCAGCCATATTTACACGCATGCTCATAAGGCGGTCATAGTATTTATCAAGATATTCCTTGTCTTCGCCGTCAAATTCAGCCATTTTTTCCGGCCAGTCAAGATCTGCAAGACGAACACCATCACGGTGAGCTTTTTCTGCATAGGCAATTCCCATTCCGCGACCGGTTGTACCGATTGGGCGCTTGCGGGCAGCATCGCGTTCCTTATCCATTGTGCGGTAGCGTGGCAGAATAAGCTGAGCACGGTCAGAAATAAATACGCGGCCTTCCCAGTCAATTCCGTTGTCCTTGAGCATCTGAAGCTCATTAAAGAAGGCTTCGGCATCAATTACCATACCGGAACCAAGGAAAACCTTTTTATCTTTATAAAGAATTCCAGAAGGAACCTGATGAAGTGCATACTGCTTGCCGTCTACTACGATTGTGTGACCTGCATTAGGTCCACCTGCATAGCGGACAACATACTTTGCGTTTTCTGCAAGATAATCTACAATCTTACCCTTTCCTTCATCACCCCACTGGGCACCAATTACAACTACATTCATTTATTTTAATCCTCCAAATGAGTTACTGTTCCATACCTGCTGTTCCCGCGTTCATGCTTGCAAGGAAGGCTTCGTTAGTCTTGCTCTTCTTCATGCGGTCAAGGATGAGCTCGGTAATATCAACATCTTCCATAGGGTTAAGCACCTTGCGCAAAATCCAGATTTTCTGAAGCTCGTTTTCGGTAAGCAAAAGCTCTTCCTTTCGTGTTCCAGATTTTTTGATATTGATAGCAGGGAATAAGCGGCGTTCTGCAAGCTTACGGTCAAGGTCAATTTCTGAGTTACCAGTTCCCTTGAACTCTTCGAAGATAACCTCATCCATGCGTGAGCCGGTCTCTATAAGGGCAGTAGAAATAATAGTAAGAGAACCACCCTCTTCTACATTACGTGCGGCACCAAAGAAGCGCTTTGGCTTAAACAGTGCGTTAGAGTCAACACCACCAGACAAAACCTTACCACTAGTCTGAACTGTCTGGTTGTAGGCGCGTGCAAGACGTGTGATTGAGTCAAGCAAAATTACAACATCGCGCTTATGTTCTACAAGGCGCTTTGCCTTTTCCAAAACCATCTCGGCAACCTGAACGTGGCGTGTAGCCTGTTCATCAAAGGTAGAAGAAATTACCTCTCCCTTGATTGCGCGTTCCATTTCGGTTACTTCCTCAGGGCGTTCATCAATCAAAAGCACGATGAGGTATACTTCCGGATTATTGGTTGTAATGGCATTTGCAATTTTCTGCATCAAGATTGTTTTACCGGCCTTTGGAGGAGCAACAATCAAAAGACGCTGGCCCTTTCCGATTGGCGCAAACAAATCTACGATACGTGTACTAACTTCTGTGCTAACTGTTTCAAGCTTGAGCTTTTCGTCCGGATAAAGCGGTGTAAGGTTTTCAAAAGGAACGCGTGTCTGAGCAATGCGAGGCTCATCAAAGTTTACGCTTTCTATACGGAGCAAAGCAAAAAAGCGCTCGCCTTCTTTCGGGCTGCGTGTCTGTCCGTAAACTGTATCACCGGTTTTAAGGTTGAACAAACGGATCTGACTTGGGCTAATGTAAATATCATCAGGACCCGGCAGATAGCTGTTCTGAGGACTGCGGAGGAAGCCGTAGCCGTCCGGTAAAATTTCAAGGGCACCGGAAGCAAAAATAATTCCGCCGTGCTCGGTGTGTGCTTTAAGGATTACAAAAATCAAATCCTGCTTTTTCATTGGAGCCAGGTCGTCGGCAGTAAAGCCGTACTGCATTGCCATATCACGAAGCTCCGGCATAGATTTGATTGTAAGGTCATTGATTAAAAGGCGTGGTTTGTTTGCATTGTCCTCTGTAGAAGCTGCATCCTGTGTAACTGCTTCCGAGGCCTCTCCGCTTGGAGAAGGATAATTGCGTGAGGCGTAAGGACGTTTATTATTCATGCCGCCACGCTTGTTGTTGTAATGCTGGTTTGGATTTCTTCTAAAGCCATGTTCGTCCGAAGAAGCACCTTCTGTTTCTGATTGATTTTCCTGTTCTGGTGCTGGTGCTGCCGGTTCTGCAGAGCCTTCTTCTGCTTCTGTCTTAACTTTAACTACACGTCGTTTTTTTACAGGTGCCTGTTCTGAATCTGCTGACGGAGCTTCTGATTGAATTGATTCTTCTGCTGTATTTACAACAGAATCCTCCAGTCCAAGAGATGACTGACCAGTTTCGTCTGGTTCGGTTGCAGCAGTCGTTTCATCGCTGCGACGTCTTCTTAATGTTGCCATTAAAAAATCTCCATAAATTAATAATAATATATTTGATTTTTAAGATTATACCCAAATTTATGATAACTAATTATTTTACTACATCGGAATGAATTAACATGGCCTGCTTGAATTCTGAAGAAGCAACTGAAAACAAATCTACATCCGGCTCCTGTTCAAGCATTGTTACCTGTCCATTGAAATTTACATTATTAGCTATTCTGATTCTTGCTGTAGTAATATCGCTTTCAACCATGCTTCCGGAACAGATTTCTACGCGTTCAGAAGCATTCATATTTCCCTTTACAGAACCGCAAACTACAATTGAAGAGGCCTGGATGCTTTCTACATCGCAGGTGGCATTTTTGGCAATTTCAAGATCTCCGGTTGGAGCAACAATTTTACCCGAAAACTTTCCTGTAATGACAAGTCTGTCTTTAAATTCCAAAGTTCCATCAAACTCTGTTTCCGAGCCAAAAATTGTAATATTCTTTTTTTCTGATTCTGTGCGTTCTGCCATAAGGTTTACTAAAACTATTTACGCTTTTGAGTATGCCTTATTATAACAATTATGGAACGAATTATCAACAATATTATGAATAAAAACAGCGGTACAAGGCCAAAAATGTCTCCAATACGGTTATAAACGGTTGGTTTGGCTGTTAAAGGTACTACCGGCACCTGTGCAACCGCATAAGTTGAAGTAAACGGCTGTGCCATTGCTGTAAGCTGCCCGTTCATATCTATAAAGGCTGTCTGCCCTGTTACCGAGCTTATTACTACAGGAATTCTGTTTTCTACCGCGCGGAATTTTGCCATTGCCAGATGCTGATACTGACACGCAAGGCTTTGAGACCAGGCATCGCTTACAAGGCAGAAAAGACTTCTTGCCCCCTTTTGATAAGCGGTGCGGCAAAGGTCCGGGAAGGTATTTTCAAAGCAGATTGGAGAATAAACGCAAAGCCCCTTTGTATTAAAAAGAGTTATTTCTTTTCCCGGATCCAAAAAGAATTTTTCGTATGCAAGAAGGCTTTTGTAAATATGCGGAAAATATTTCTGGTAAGGAAAGTATTCAGAAAAAGGAACAAGCTTGATTTTTGAATTAACTGCCGGTGTCGGTGGAATTACATTTTGTCCGGGCGTAAAAAGCATTGCGGTATTGTATATTTTTCTTGTACCTGTGTTTACATCAATATGCTGGTTTCCGATTATAAAATCGCAGTCTGAATTATTAAGATAATTAAGAAGATAATTTATGAGCTTGGTTCTGTCTGAATTATCTGTGCGGTAATAGTTGTAAATTACAGAAGGAACAACTGCAGTTTCCGGCCAAACGACAAGCTCAATCCCCGGATTAATTTCAAGGGCTTCTTCGGTAAGGCTTATAAGCCGCTGGATGCTGTCATTAAAGTTTTCCATGCCGTTCTGATGCGGGTCATCATTATGCTGAATTGCAGCAACAGTTACTGTCTTGTATGAAGAAATTTCGTCCTTACTAACCTGACTCGCCTTTCCATACACTAACAGAAAAATCAAAGAGGCTGCCCATACGCAAAGAAAAACAAAGGGAACTTTAAGCGAGGTTTTTGCAAGCTCCTTTTCGTTTTGCGAAACATAATTTACATAGCTTGCCCCGTCATAAAGCTCGTTGTCACTTATCATTTTTTTGCCGATACGTTTTTTATCAAACAGCTTGGAAACAAAGGCATAAATAAGTGCCGACGAAAAAATGATAAACATATTGAGCAAAAATACACCGCCAAGGCTTGCACCTTGAAGAAGCAGCTTTGAGTTCCACTGTGTGTAGGCAGCAAGGCCATAGTGAATACCGGTAAAGCCAAGTGTACGAAGATATTCAAAGCTGCACAAAAGCAAAAACTGCATTATCCAGGCATTTGCAGGAAAAAGAAACTGGAGCCCCTTTAAGGCAAGTGACAAAAGTGCAATTCCCAAAAAGCTGATTGCCAGTGCTATGTAAAGACAAACCGGATTGTAATTGTAAAGCCAGTAAGCATAAAAGCCTACGCAGGCCATGCCGTATAGTCCGCCGAACAGCCAGCAGGTTTTTAATGAAGTTTTTTTGATTAAAAATAAGAATGGAACATACATTACCCAGGCAAAAATTGCAATGCCGTTTTTAAAAAGGATATTTGGATTGGGCAAGGTAAAAAGAAGGCCTCCTGCAATTACAAGAACGAGGCATTCAAAAATATTTTTTATTTTGTATTTTTTGTGTTCCATATTTTTTCTTTAAGCTCTTTTCCGGATCTAAAAACCACAACATTATGCGGCTCGACCTTTACGGTTTTTCCTGTTTTGGGATTTCGGGAATTTTCACGGCCCTTACGCAGCCTCAATTCAAAGGTTCCGAATTTTCTAAGCTCGATTGTGCAGCCGTCGCACAAAGCATTTTTAATTTCTGCAAGCAGGTTATCTGTAATGAGTGAAATATTGCTTTTTGGAAGATTTGTACTCTGATAAATCTGTTCTACCAGGTCTGCCTTTGTTATCTTTTTTCCCATACATAAATTATCGGATTTGTGGGGTATTTTTCTACACTACGATTTAAAAAAAAGATTCCCGGAGAAGTATCCGGGAATTTCAATTGCATTTTATTTTGTTTGCAATTAGTTCTTTGCAGCGAATGTTGCGTTGAAAAGATTCATCATTCTTGACTTTTTGCGTGAAACAGCATTTCTTGTCATAACACCCTTACTGCGAGCGCTGTCAAGTGCCTTCTGAAGTGTCTTGTATTTTTCTTCAGCAAGCTTCTGGTCCTTAGCCTGAACAGCAGCTACGAACTGCTTAGCATAAGTCTTGCATTCACTTTTAATAGCTTTATTATGAAGTCTGCGAACTTCGCTCTGAGCGTATCTTTTCTCTGCAGATGATTGTTTGCCTGCCACTTGGTGACCCCCAAAAAAATTATTAGTTAACTTCTCAAAAATATATCAAATATGATTATTTGTGTCAATTGTAATATTGACACAAACTGCATATTTATTTATTATTACAGAACGAATATTCGATTGGAGGCACAATATGGCTGGAGCTAGTAAAAACTCTCGTACTACTGTTGCAACACATAAGTTCATTTGTCCTGACTGTGGTGGCGAAATCATAATGAAGACAATTATGGATAATGGCAGACTTAAGAATCAGGCTGAATGCCAGAAATGTAAACGTGTTGAAAGACGTCCTAAAGATTTTAAATAATATATACATTTTTGGAAATAAAAGATTGTCGGGCTTGACCCGACAATGACGCATTTGTCATTCCCGCGCTTCATCGACGCGGGAATCTTTTTTTAACGTTCCATGAGCGGCTTTTGTCTCCACTCCTTGAGCTTGTTGTCAATCATTACCTTGCTTTCATCAAGAATAGTCTGAGCCTCTTCCTTGTTCCTTGGAGAAGCATAAACCTTAAGAACTTCAAGACGATAGCTTCCCTTGTGCATGTTTCTTATTAAACCTTTGAGTCCTGAAAATTTCCAGCCGCCGTCCAGGGCACAGACAACTACAGGTAAACCACAGGCTTCGGAAAGTGTGCGGAAGCCTGCTGAATAAAACTTGCCAAGCTCACCGTCGCGGGAACGGGTGCCTTCCGGAAAAAGCACCGGTACAATATTCTGCTGCTTTGCGCGTTCTCCAAAGGCCGAAATGAGCTTTACCGATTCAAGCGGGCGAACATTGCGTGGAATAAGACAGTGCTCCTGAGACTTGAGCATTGGCGAAACCATTGGAACTCCCTTGCCAAGCTTATCCTTTGCAATAAACCTAAGGTCTACCTCGGGCATAAAACGCATATAGGCAGGAATATCAAAAAGACTTTGATGATTGCTTATAATCATAAACTGAGCTGGAAGTCCGGCCTTTGATTCTTCATAACCAAAAAACTTAAAGCCGTCAATTTTTTCAAGAACGCCAAAAACCTTTACAGGCATTTTTTTTACACAATAGTCAGAAAGCTTTTTTGCTGTTTTTTTAGAAAAGGGATATACAATTGCAAGACCAACTGCAATTGGAATAAGTAAAAATCCCAGGGCAAGAAATGTAATAAAACTACGCATGAGCTTATTATATTAAATTTTCAGTCAAAGATAAACCTGTTTATTGCATCCGTCAGTTCATTAAGCGGAGCATACATTTTTTTGCAGTCGCTAAGGCTGTTAACAAAGCTTGCGCCGTAGCGTTTTTCGTAGATTCGTTTATCAAGAACTGTTACTACTCCCTTGTCGTCGGATCTTCGTATAAGACGGCCGGTTCCCTGACGGAATTTGATTACAGCCTCTGGAACACTAAGCTCCATAAACGAGCTGCCTCCCCTTTTTTCTATGGCTTCGGATCTTGCCATAAATACCGGATCATTTGGTACACTGAACGGCAGCTTTACAATTATTACCTGACTCAAGGATTCTCCAGGAATATCTACACCCTGCCAGAAGGAATCGGTTGCAAAAAGAACGCTTTCATTATCATTTTTAAATCGTTCCAGAAGTCTTGCGTTGTCGTCGTCTCCCTGCTTCATAATAAGCCCGTTAAAGCCACGCAGAATTGAAACACAGGTTTTGTGAGCGCTTTTTAAAGATTCATAAGAGGTGAACAAAACAAGGGTTCGTCCTTCTGCAGCCTTTATGAGCCGAGGAATTGCCATTTCTATCCACTGCTGAAATTCACTCATATTTGAAAGCGGCGCGTCGGACGGCACTGCAAAAAGCATGTTTTTATCATACGGGAACGGAGACGGAAAAGACCTGCACAAAACACGGTCGGGGTCAAGAAAGGAAACTCCGGTACGTGAACACCAGTAACGAAAATCTTTACCTGCCGCAAGGGTTGCAGAAGTACAGATTACACTGGACATTTCTTCAAAAACTCCTGCCTGCATAAGGCCCGAAATATCAAGCGGTGTTTGAGTCAGTATGATGTAGTCCAGGTCCTTTTCGGCACGATTAAAATCTGGAGGGAGTCTTTTTTGCTGAATCCAGTATACGTTTTCTTTTTTTTCATCCCAGAGCGAAAAGTTTTTTAAAAGAATTACGCTCATGTCCAGACGGCGAAGTATTACCTTTGCTTCCCACATACAGGGAATGTCCTTATCCTGATCGGATACTCCTTCCATAATTGAACGCACAAGATTTACAAAGCTGCCAAGCACCTCTGCCAGAGCCTGTGTGCATACAAGAAAAGGCCCAAAGTTACGGGCAGTTGCTTCGCAAAGTCGCTGTGTATAATCATTCTGCATTAAATCCTTGCCTGCAATTTCAAGATTTAAAAGTGCTGTTTTGATTTTATTTGTAAGCTCGTAGGCCTGTTCAATCTGTTCTTCATTTTTTGAAAAAACTGCAATGGAGCAAAGATAGCCGTATTCTGTGCCCTTGCGCTTGCGGTACATCTGGAATATATATTTGTTTATTTTAAAGCGGTTTATACTTTCGCTAAAGAAGCTTGTTGCCGCAGCTTCTATGCCGTGCGCTTCGTCAAAAATAATTCGCCTGTATGGAGGAAGCACCGAAGCATCCTCGTAGCCGGCTCCGTTTATTCTGGTTTCTATATCCGCAAACAAAAGATGATGATTTACAACGATGATGCTTGCGTTAGAGGCTTCTTTGCGCACCTTCATTACATAGCATTCATTGAAAAACGGACAGCGCTTACCCATGCAGGCATCGCTTTCGGAATTAACACGGGTCCAGGCATTTTCGCCGGGCATAAAGGTCATGTCGCTTTTTGAACCGGTGGAGCTGTTTTCTTCCCAGTCTGCAATACGTTTGATATCTTCGGTTTCGTCTTCGAAAAGGTCCAGCACAGAGGCCGCCTCCATAAGACGACGCTTACAGATATAGTTCTGGCGCCCTTTTACAAGTACAAACTTAATTTTTTTACCAAGGATTTTTTCTACAGCAGGAATGTCTTTTTCGCAAAGCTGCTGCTGCAGGTTGATTGTACCTGTAGAAATGATTACGCGTTCTTTGTTATTTATTGCCCAAAGTATTGAAGGAATAAGATAAGCATAGGATTTACCAACCCCAGTCCCTGCTTCAAAAACACCGATTTTCGAAGCATTAAAGGCCTGAGCAATGTTTTTTAAAAGCTCTATTTGAACTGGACGTTCTTCAAAGCTCTGCGATATTTTAGAAAGAGATCCACCACTGGCAATATATCCTCCAGCCGCTTCGCAATCAATCTGCAAAACCTCTTGAGTCTTTTGATTGTCAGTGTCTTCAAATTGTTCCATTCCCACCACAAATTATGGATTGCCACATCGCTCTGCTCCTCGCAATGACGATGCCGTCGCGAGCAAGGCGAAGCCCAGATCCGAGGAGAGTTTTAACGGTTTTTTGCGCAGCAAAAACGCGAGCGTTGCGAGCAAGCTCCACCAATGTCGCACGAGTTTTTCTGGTTTTTGCGCAGCAAAAACGCGAGCCCTTTGGTGAGCGAAGAAAAACTCGCTGAAATAAAAAATGCTCACCAGAGGTGAGCATTTTTTATTTCATCTCCTAGCAGAATTGAACTGCTGTTGTCGGGATGAAAACCCGATGTCCTAACCACTAGACGAAGGAGACATACAATCATTTCTGATTGGTTTAAGTAATATAACAAAATATGGAAAAATGGTCAAGTATTAAACACTCAATCCAAACTGTTTTGTCAATTTTTCCTGGAGAACCTTGCAGTCCTGGGCCGGCATTCCCAGATTCAGGGCGTTGTTCAAGTCGTTCATTGACTTTTCATATTCCTGAATCTCAAAATATGCCATGGCGCGGCGGAAATATGTATGTGCCTGAAACTCGTTTATTTCCAACGACTTGGTGTAGTTCTGAATAGCCCATTCGTAGTTTTTCTGGATGGCGCAGACTATTCCCTTGTAGTAATAGGTGCGGAAGGCCTTTGGATCGTATTGCAAACTAATGTCAAAATCCTGCAGTGCGGCATCAAAATTGTTCATGCTAAAGTATGCCATACCGCGGTGCTTTCGTATTACTGCAATAATAGTTTTATCATTTGGATTTATTGCTTCCAGAATCTTGGTGTAAATGGTAACTGCTTCTTCCAGGTTGCCGGCGTTATGGGCATGCAGTGCATTTATGAGCATTTCATCAATCGTTCCGTTTACATTTGGAGTAAAGCGGTTAATATCCTTTTCTTTTTCCTTTGGCTTTTCGTCAATAAGATTATCAGCAATGTCATAAAAGCTGTGGCGTCGTACTTCGAGCTCCTTTTGAATGCGGCTCTGGTAGTCTCGTATTTCCTGGAAGGTTATATCTGCCAGGGTAAGCATAGCATTCAAGGAAGCAAGCTTTCGGCGAAGCGGTGTATCAAGCGGATTAAACTCTGTTTTATAAATGAGCTCGTGCTCTACTTCGGCCCAGGCATCCTGTAAAATTGTGCGGATCTGTATTTCGCATACAAGATTGTCTCCAAGCGGCTGCAGGCCTTCAAATAATTCTATAGGCGGCTTACAGCTGTCGGGAATCTTTATGAGCACATGAATGGACTCATAGCCAAATTCACTGAACTTTTTTTCGGCACCCTTTACTTCTATTTCTTTTATTTCGAAAATCTGTTTTATCTGCTCAAGGCCAAGCTGCATATCCTCCAGAAAGGCACAGATCATACGAATACCCATCATATCGGTAAGAAGAACAAGAGAATCTGCGCCTTTGGTTTCTTCCGGCTTAAGTCGAAGGATTTTTTTATAATAGCTGTTAAAGCTTTTTACGCGACTTTTATAGGTTGGCTGTGCATTAAGCTTTATTTCGGCATGAAGGATGTCGATTATATTTTCCATAACAATGGTAAAATACTCAACATATGATTCATAGAGCTTTTTAATTTCGGCTTTGGAAGGAATATGTGAATTATTCTTCATAATTTAATTATAAACCATATGTGGGAATTTGCAAGTTAGATTGCTTCGCCTGCGGCTCGCAATGACGATAGCTGCGGCTCGCAATGACGAAACTTGCGCTCGCAATGATGGGAGGACAAAAAAAAACACCCCGACGAATCGAGGTGTTTTTTATATAGGTTAGAGCTTACTTATTATTTGGCGTCTGCAGCCTGTCCAGCGTTACTCTGAGCGTTAGAATCTGAATCTTCGTACAAGCTTGATACGAAGTCTTCTTCAGTTGCTAACTTAGACTTTTCGAGATAGCGGTTAACCTGCTTATTACCAAACTTAGACATTTCTGCGTTCTGACGATCAGCTTCCTTCTTTCCGATGATTCCCCAGAGGTCTTCATCAGCGATGTCGCGGTCAGAAGTAAGAATAGCCTTGTCGTAAATGATCTTTACGTCTTTGAAGTATCCGATGAAATCTCCACCAATGTGAGCAGCATCACGAGTAATTTCGAAGCCTGCGAACTTGATGAAAGGTGTTCCACGTGGATAGATTGGGTATACACGAATTTCGCGGTTGCGGATTTCTGAAATGTACTGTGGATTGTTCCAGCGAAGTTCCTTCCATCCGTCAAATCCAAGATATCCCATGAAGTAGCGGCGCTCTACACCATCATTGTCTGTAAGGTGTACATAAAGTCCGTGTGGGAAGTTCATACCCAAAGTTGTAACTTTGATAGACTTGATTGTTCCAACATTCTTAACAACACCAAATCCACCTTCGAACAATGTCTTTTCGAAAGAAGGGTTCTGTGCAACGTTGAATGAAGAAGCATCTTCGTCTTCGCTCAAAGCCTTTCGTTCTCCATCATCACCTACTGTAGAAAGAGGCTCGTATGCAGGAATATCAAAAGGAGGTACAATCTTGGCATTTGCATTTGAGTTCCATGTAGGGAATACAACGCGAACACCCATTACGTTCTGTCCTGCAAAAGGAACATCTGCTGATTCCTTAACTGGTGCAGCAACTACCTGTGAATCTGCGAGACTCTGAACAGTCTTTGCAGATGAGTTCAGTGTTACTTCCCATTCAGGAAGAGACAGAGAAGTTCTCATGAGATCCTTCTGTTGCTTAGTAAATGTTGAACCGGCACTAATAGCGTAGTCCATTGTGGTACGCTTATTCTGCTTTGATACGACATTACCATCAGCATCGGTAAGTTCGTAGTCAGCATCCAACTGTGTAAAATCGATGAGCATAGCTTCGTCAGCAAAAGCAACGCCACCAACCAGCAGCATAGCAGCTGCAATTAAACCCAAAGTCTTCTTCATTTGAAGCTCCTTTTTTATACTAATTCGATGTAGCCTTGTATAATTAACTATTATCTTATAAGTATTTTATTTTGTCAACGCTTTTTTTTTCATTAAAAAGCATATTTTTCTATTTCGTAGGCATAATTTCCGTCCACAAATATCTGAACTTCTTTTATGTCCGGGAAATTTTTGTACACATTTTCTTTGAGGAGCTCCATGCCGTCCTTAATCTGAATGACATTGTGCCCCATATTTATAATATCGGCAGAAAGGTTCAAATACAGCATTTGATTTCTTTCAAAACACGAAATAATTTTTGTTCCCGGAGTAAACAGATACTTTGTCCGTTCAAGACCTGAGCCAAGCACAAGCTCATCCAGGAAAAAATTGATATAATCCTTGTTGGGATTGTTTTTAAGATATCTTGTTTCAAGAACATACTTGCCTTCGTCAACGCTCGGAAAAATAAAAACAAAGCGCTTGCCGTAGCCCTTTGCTGCATAAAAGGATGCTGCAATTATAAGAAGCACGGCGGCAACTGCTGTAAAGGCAAAATATGGTATAAGTTTTTTAATGCTAATTTTCATTTGCAGAAGTAAATCCTTTGGAACGTTCAAAGTGTGTTATGAACGCACCTATACCATTATATATTCCAAGGGCTGCTTTTTTCAAGTATGTTGTATCATTAAGCAGGAGGGCTTCCTTTTCATTTGAAACAAAGCCAAGCTCAATAAGAACGCTAGGCATGTTGGAATTTTTTACTACAAACCACTCCTCTGCCTTTATTCCGCGGGCCTTTGACTGGTCCCCTATCTGACTCTGAAGACCATCCATAATGAACTTGGCAATCATTATAGATTCTGTAGTATATTCTTCCTCCAGCATGGAATTGAGAATCGGGAACAGGCTGCTGTCATCTCCTGCTGCTGATTTATCAAGCACCGTTCTTCTGTAGCCCGGTGAAAGATACCAAACCTCATAGCCCGAAGAGGTTTTATTTAAGGATGAGTTTACGTGAATCGAAATGAAAAGAACTGCTTCGTTTTCTTTTACCTTTACGTTGTTTGCAATTTCTGTGCGTTCCTGGAGTGTAAGATATACATCCTTGTCGCGGGTAAGGATAATCTGCTTGTCCGGATAGGCTGTCTTTAAGCGTTCGCCCAAAAGCTTGGCAACCTTAAGGTTTATATCCTTTTCCTGAATTGTTACGTCTTTTCCGTTTATTTTATAGGTTTTGAGTGCACCAGGGTCTTTTCCGCCGTGGCCTGCGTCTATGAGTATTGCACCAACCTTGAACATTGTAGAGTTGTCTTCCTTAAATAAAAGCTCTGCATCGTTCATGAATTTCTGTGAAACATAAACCTTATTATTTTTGAGCTCCGGGGCGTCGGTTACGGACATACGTACACTGTCAAGAATTACAATCTGTTCATTTTTGCGAAAGGTAAGCTGATGTCCGTTTTTTTCGAGCATACCGGTTTCGGCAAGAGAATCCCAGTAAAAGGTAATTCCGTTTTTTTTGGCACTGTCCATGAGCGAAATATCATTTGCCGCAAAAAGTCGTGAACCAAGAGAAACCAGTGCTAAAATTATTATAGTTATGGTTTTTTTCATTTTGACCCCACTGCTACTGTATCGGAATAATAAACTGCACCCTGAATACCACCGCGCATAAGAGCACACCAGAATTCCTTTGAATTAAGCTTTGGATGCTTTGGACGCAGAATATCAAATTTGCTTACAGTCTGAGCAATTGTATTATAGTTCCAGTCCTGGAGGCTGCAGTATTCTTCGGTTGTAAAAAGCTCCGGAATAAGGCTGCTTACCTTTGCATCCTCAGGGATTGGAACAAGCGCATCTAAAGCTCCAAGCTGTTCTTCCTTCATTTTTCCAAAGGCATAAGGAGGAAAAGCCTGTTCATCGGGCTGCTCGGAGCCTCTTAAATAATCATCAGTTTTTGGATTACAAGGCTTGAGTGTAATAAAGGTATTTGAAACTGCATCCTGTGCGGCCTTTACTGCAATTTCTTCGCTGTTGCTAACTGCAATTATGTTTCCGCATTTTTCTACATTATTTCTTGGAAAATCTACCTCGCTTCCGATTTTTACAGTTGCACGCGGAAGAACATCAAACACTGCGCGGTCTGTAAACTCGTTTATATTTTCAATGTATTCAACGGTTCCAGGAATGCTCATCCAGGCGCGTTCTGCAGAGGTTCTTACACATGGAACTTCGTAAAGCTCATAAGGCTGTTCCAGGTCCTTGCAAAGCTGTGACGGTGTATAATCAACCTTAACTGCGCGGTTCAAAAGCTCCTGCGGCTCATTTCCACAGGCTATGATTATTCCCTGCTTTGTAAGGTTTAAATCCGAAGCATAAGGATAAGTCCAGCCGGACATATAACCGCCCGAAAGTCTGCCTGCAATTTCTCCGATCATAGGACCCTTTGAGGTATATTTTATATCTGCCTTTGCAGCACCACAGCTTAATCCTTCTGCTTTGGCTCCAAGTGCAAACACACTAATAAGCTCGTCATGCATTTTTTTGTCTAAAACGGCAGGCATGGTGTGGCCAACCTCTATAAAATATGGCTCGTACTTAATGTGGCGGATTGCAAAGCCCGTAACGATAAACTTTCCCTGATACACAAGGGCATCAATGGAAAATTCCGGACCCTCCATATATTCTTCTACGATTGCAACACCAGTGCGCGAGCATTCAACGGCGGTTTTTACAGAAGGAAGAAATTCCTCCTTTGTGCGAACCATACGGCAGCCACGGGCCCCCATATTGTCTACCGGCTTTACTACAAGCGGCAGTGACATTTTTTTTAGTAATTTTTCTAAAAGCCCGTCGCCTATATCTTCCTTGGAAACTCTTTCAAACTCCGGCGAAGGTACGCTGCATTTTTTAAAGCATTCACGCATTTGAGTTTTGATGCTTGCATTTGTTGCGGCTTCAAAGCTGTGGGCGGCAAGACCAGTCCTTTCGCATACATAGCTTACGCTTGCAGAAAAATCTGTTCCTGCGGTAAATACACCTGCAAGCCCTTCTTCTGATGCCTTAAGCCTTTGTGCCAGCGTAAGAATTCCTTCCTTATCCTTAAGGTCAATCTGGTAAAATTCATCTGCAAGAGGAATGGCAACGGCAGTTTTATCTGCATCTACAACCACAACCTTGTAACCAAGCTCCTTTGCACTGAGAATTGCGGGCTTTTGCATAAGGCCTGCGCCAAGAATAAGTATATTTTCCATTATTAGTTCCTTTAGTTATTTCCTTTTACGGCAGTATATTTCTACGGTGTCGCCAAGCTGCATGAGTCTGGAATATTTGTCTACAAGCTTCCATTTCATGCTGTCTTTATCCGAATTGCTGTCTTTAATAGACGGAAAACGCTCCGGATGATGGCCTGTTGAAACAATTTTTACAACTTCAAAGCCGTATCTGCCAAGTATTTTTTGTGCCCTGTGCGGTTCCCAGATTGAAAAATGGTCTGTAGGGCTTATTTTATAAAAATTATCGGGATTGCTTTTTGCAGAAACCCCTTCTCCCGATGGAGTTGCAAACGCAAAGATTCCGCCATCCCTGATTATGCTTGACACCTTTGAAAGCACACTGTCCAGGTCTTTAAAATGCTCTATTACGTACCACATGGAAATACTGTCAAACTTGGAAATACCAAATTCCTTTTCGCTGTCCATGTCCGGGAAGGCGCTGCAGCAAGCCGGAAAATGAAGCTCGTTTTTTACATACTGAACGGCATCCTCAGAAATATCTGTTCCAAAAGGATTTAAGTCGTTTTCCTGAGCAGCGGCAAGAGACGGTCCGTAGGCACAGCCAATATCCAGGTAATTTCTGCTGCCCTGCCCCTGTTCAAGCAGCTTTATATTCTGAATGCGGCGTACACACTGCTTTTTGATTGAATCAAAATCTTCCTGGTAGGTTTTTCCGTACTGCTTTTTGTAGTCTTCAAAAAAGTAGGATTTTTTATATTCCTTTTCTTCTTCGGCGCTAAAGGACATGTAAACAATACCGCAGGAACGGCAGCGTCTGTAGGTTCTTCCGGCGTTTCTGGAAATTATAGGGTCAGGATTTGCAGGCAGAGTACGACAAACAGGACACAAAAGCCTTGTTCCCAAAGAAAGCTTTTTAATACAGTCGGACAAGGATTTTTGTTCCAGACTAAGCTCAAGGGACGGATGCAGCTTTGGAGATTCAAGAGCCTGCTGCATTTTTACAGAATCAATTTTTCCCTGCGGAATACAGGCAAAATCATATTTCTGGGCAAGCTTTTCGTGAAGCTTTGTTGTCGCAAGCATTATTACTGCACAACCGGCAAAGGCTGCTTCAAAGGCTGTAAGACCGTAGTGTGTTACTACAAGGTCGTATTCATGTATCTTTTCCCTAAGGTTTTTTACAGGGCCAATAAAATTAATCTGAATCATATCCCGGTATTTTTCAAGATTGCTTACAATTGCAGTAATCTGAGCACCGGGAAGTACTTTGGCAAGGGAACGCACGGCAGGAACTGTAAGACCTGCAGGATCTTCGCCTCCTATGCATACAAGCACCTTATCAATATTCAAGGATTTTGTATTTCTTTTATTTACAGGCTTTTCTATATAACTGGTATCAAAGGTATTTGGCAGACGCTCACAATCATAAGACGGAATTATATCAAGCAGATAATCACAATTTTGAGTATAATCACTGCCTTCATCTATAGAAATGAGTTTTTTACATTTATAAAAGGCCTTTGCTTCTTTTTCTGACATTTTAAAGCAGTCGGTAACAATAACCGGTTCAAAGGTCTGGTCTGGAAGCTCATCAATCAACTGATTTTTATCGAGCCCCTTTTGAAGGTACTCATTTACAAGCTGATCAATTTCGGTAAGTGTGCTGTCCTTTGGAATATAAACAAAGCCCTTTGTGGCAATTGCAGACGCAAGACAGCGGTGAAGATGTCCTGTTCCCTGCCCCTTTGTTACAGAAGGCACATAAACTATAGGATTTTGTACGAATTCACTTTTGCAGGCATCAAGGATCTGTTCTGTGGTATAAGGTGTCCATTTTTTTCTTGATTGATTTGGAGCTCCAAGGTAATTAACTATAGAAACAGCGCGAAGATAGTCTGAATAAGTATCTATTGTTGTTCGAAGCTCAGGGTTATAAAATCGTGAAGGAGCCTTTACAAACTCGCAGGTAAAATTTTCCTTGTGATTATAAAGGGCTGGACCAACATGCTCGTGATCATAAGGGTTATCGGTCTGTTCTGCGGCCTCCAAAAGAGAAGCGGCATCTATGATTTCTACACCTGAACCGTGAGGAAGACCTGTAAAGGTAAGATAGGCACAGCTTTTTTTCTGCTTACGGTGCTGTTCAAATTCTTCAAGGCTTGCCTGGGCTGCTTCGTAAAACAAAAAAGGATTGTCGGCAGTGGCACGGATTATTGTAGAAACCTTGATTTTTTTAATAAGGTCGCAAAAGCGCTTGAGTACATCGTCAAGCTCACCTGCAAAGCATTCAAAACCATTTTCCTTGCAGATTGGAGCCAGGGTATCATAGGATTCAAAATCGGTGGCAACAAAATAACGGTCTGCATCCACCTTTTTCATGGAATTTAACACCCAGGACAAAACGGTTTTTCCACCAAGAACTTTTAAAGCCTTTCCCGGTAATCTTGTAGAAGATAATCTGCACTGTACAATTACGGCCCTTTTATTCTTCATTTTGAGCATCCTGCTTGTGGTCAAACCAGTTTTTTATAAAGGTCTGTAAATCCATTTTGAATCTGTATTTATTTTTTTCTACCCATTGCTGGGCTGCTTTAAACTGTCTTTTTGCTTCCAGATAGCCGCAGGAAGAATGAAAAAGGAACTTCATAAAGGAAGAACGCTTGATATAGGCCTGCTGAGCCTTGTATTTTGGAACCTCGTTCTTAAGATAGTAGCGCAGATAATCCATATTGATTGTTCTGTCATCAACCGGTGGTTCATCAATATATGAAAACTGAAGCATTGTTGTAAGGCAGGTTTCTTCGCCCCAGAGCCACGAACGCATGGCAAGGTCAAGGTTCTGCCAGTAAGGAGTTTTAATTGTATAATCAAAGCCGCCAAGCTGAATGAACTTTTTGCGGTCATAAAGGGCAATATAATCCTTTGGATAAAGGGTCTTTTTTCCTTCTGTTACAAAGGAAGAAGAATCTATTACAAAATGTGACTTTTCGGCGCCCGGAGTTAAAAGTGTATAAAGTCCATTTTTGTTTTTATCCATAAGGCGTGGAACAATACAGTATTTTTTTTCGTTTATAAGGCGTTCGGCAAGGTTTGCAAGCACTACTCCACTTGGAATATACAGGCTGTCGCGCAATACAAGCACATAATCTGCATCTATTTCGCTCATTGCAAGATTGATGAGCTCTCCGTCAGTAGTCTTTTCCAGCGGAATAAAAAACTTGATGTCAGGGAACTTTCGCGAAATATCCTCTGTGCTGAAATTGTCGCTGTCGTGCTCGATTGAAATTATTGAACGGAAATGACAGCCCAGAAGGTTCTGAAACACATTGAATTTGAGATGACTTGCACTTGAATTTAAAAGAATAACAGAAATATTTAGCGTTTCCGGTGAATTGCTTACCTTTCCACCAAGAACAGTCATATTAATCTGATGTTCATCAAAAGTTGAAGGTATAAAACTCATCACAGCCTCCACAGCCAAGCTCTTTGTCATATTTTTTCCATACAGCGTCTATGCCCTGATCAAAAACATTGCCTGCAATATTACCAAGAACACGGCAATAGCATACAGGACTGTCTCCGTTGCACAAAATTGTCATTTCGCGGCGGATATGCCAGCAAGGATTGCGTTCCAAAGGAGAAAGATCTGCAGGTTCTTCGTTTTTCAAAAGTCCGGCAAAGTTGTTATGCTTTTGAATTATAAAATTGCCGCCGCTGGCATTTGATTTTTCGTTCCAGTAGCGGAAAAAGCCTTCAAGCTCTGCTTCGTTTGCGTTCATGCGTACAAACTGAGGGAAAATACAACCAGGAAGCTCTTTTTCGAGGGCCTGTACGGCATTTACTGCCTTTTGCAGGTCAAACTGGTCTCCCCTAAGGCTTTTGCAGGTCTTTTCGGTAAAGCCGTCCATTGAAACTACAAACATGAGCTTTGGCCAGCCGTTTGTTCTTTCTGCAGCTTTATTTACAAGCTCTGCGGCCTTTTGAGCAAAATCCTGTGGAATTGAGTTGCCGTCTGCTTCTATAAATACCGAAAGCCCCTCATAAGAAAGGATTTTTTCTATAATTTTGTATAAATCAGGATGATTAAAGCATTCTCCCCAGGCAGAAAGTCCTACGACAGCTTCACCTGAGTACTGACTGATCTGATCAATAAGGCTGATAGCCTTCTGGGTATCCATAACAGCCTGTGCATCCTGTGGTGCTATTCCAAAAGCAGCCTTTAATGCGGCAGGATACGGACAATAAGTACATTTTCCCTGGCATTTTTGTGCAAGCTGCAGGTTATAAAAGGCCGGAACAGTTTTGAGTATTTCGTTGCACTCTGCTGCTGTCTTTGAAAGCTCTGCGGCACTGCCCTTGCCTTGTGTAAGTTCAAAAAGCTTTGTACAGGCAAGGAGGTTTTCTTTTTTAGCGCAGTCAAAGTTGAATCGCAAAAGCCTCCAGTCTACAGGGGCAAGAACTGTTTCAACTTCAAAGGAATTTATATCTGTTTTTATGAGCTCGTATACGCTTTTTCGGGATATTTTCTTTTTTCCCTCCTGAGCGGCTGTAGTTTTGGCCAGTTCACTAAGGATTGCAACCGTACCGCTGTCTAAAACCTCCGGTGCAAAGCCTGCAGGATAGCCTTCGGCAAAGGTATATTCAGCCTTGTATTCAAAATGTGTGTCCAAAAGCTCCTGGGTAAGCTCTTTATTCAAGAACGGACAGTCTGCATACGAAAAAATAACGGATTGACTGTCATTTTCCCTGCAAATCTGGTTCAAATTTTCAAAAAGAGAGCTTACATCGCTTAAACCGCTAATAGTTTTTACGGTATAGCCAAGAGATGAGGCTGCCTGGTTACAAAGCTCTACGGCAGATTTCCCACCAAAGACCTTTTCGTTTTCATATTTATTCTTTTCGTCAAATAAAACAACAATACTTTTCATCAACTTGTTTATCGGCAATTGGTTGGACAAGTTAATGGAATTAAGATAAAATAAAACCATGGAAACGCAGGGGACACTTCTGAATCAGGTATTTTCGGTAAGTCAGATTACTTCATATATAAAGGAAATTCTCGAAGGAGCCTTTAGGACAATTACTGTTGAAGGAGAGATTTCCAATTACAAGCCGTCTTCTTCGGGTCATGTATATTTTACGCTCAAGGATAACAATTCTCAGCTGCGTGCCGTAATGTTCAGGAGTGCCGCCTATGGACTTGCCTTTAAGCCAAAGGATGGAGATAAGGTTCGCTGTACAGGAAATATTGGTGTATATGCAGCTCAGGGAAACTATCAAATTATAGTAAATAAAATGGAAGCTGCCGGTGCCGGTGATATTCTGATGATGCTGGAGCAGAGAAAGCAGAAGCTTGCGGCAGAAGGACTTTTTGACGAGGCTAAAAAAAGAGAGCTTCCGGCAATGCCAAAGACAATTGGTGTAGTAACAAGTCCTACAGGGGCTGCAATACGCGATATTCTGCAGATTACACGCCGCCGCAACAAAAGCATTAATGTAATAGTCCTTCCCGCAGCAGTACAGGGCCAGGAAGCAGCCCCTTCCATAGTAAAAATGATAAACATTGCCAATTTTTACTCGCTTTGTGACATCCTCATCGTTGGCAGAGGCGGCGGCTCCCTCGAGGATCTGCTTCCTTTTAGCGAAGAAAGCGTGGTTCGTGCAGTTTCGCAGTCTAAAATACCCGTTATTTCTGCAGTAGGCCACGAAATTGACTGGGCTTTGTGCGATTATGCAGCAGACCGTCGGGCGGCAACCCCTTCTGCAGCGGCAGAAATTGCAGTTCCTCTTTTGAGCGACTTAACACAGCAGGTTGGCGCATATAAAACAGAGCTTTACGAAAGCATTAGCCGCAAAATCAAGGATGCAAGGCTTGTAGTAAAAACCTTTGACCCTTCTTCCATGGAATTAAGATTCAGAAGCATACAGCAGCCGCTTTTGAACAGATTTGACCGTGCAAAAGAAGAGCTTTCGCAGGGAATGATGCAGAAAATCAAGGACCTGCGCATTAAAATTGATGGCTGCAAAACCATTCTGGAAAACGCCAGTCCTCAGACTATTTTTGACCGCGGTTATTCCATGGTTACTGATGAAAAGGGAAACATTATAAGGAGCTCCAGTCAGGTAAAGGCCGGAGCTACAATAAACATAACTCCTGCAGAAGGAAAAATAAAAGCACAGGTACTATAAATGGGGGAAAAAATGAGTTCATTCGAAGAAAACCTGAACCGATTGGAGCAGCTTACTGCTGATATAAAAAGAAGCGACATTTCTCTTGAGGATGCACTTAAGGATTTTGAAGAAGGCATAAAGCTGGCCTCCGGCATGGGAAAGCAGCTGGACGAAATTGAAGGCAAGGTTCAGATTCTTATGAACGAGCCTGAGCCACAGGAAGGCTCAAATCCTCCCCTGTTTGATGAATTCTCAGACCAGGGCGAAGTAAACGGAACCAGAAAATGAGTGCACAAAACCCGGTAAGAACACTTAATGCCGAGGTTGCACGTAAAATTGCAGCAGGCGAAGTAATTGACAGACCAAATGCCATTGTCCGCGAGCTTATGGATAACGCCATAGATGCAGGCGCTACTGTTATAACTGTAGAAATTGCAGGCGGCGGTATAGAAAAAATCCGTATTAACGATAACGGCTCGGGCATGACAAAGGAAGATCTGGTCAATTGTGCGCGTCCGCATGCTACAAGTAAGATTTCTACAGAGCTGGACCTTTTAAACCTTACTACTCTGGGCTTTAGAGGAGAGGCTCTTGCTTCTATTGCGGCTGTTGCAAGGCTTAGCATTACAAGCGGCGGCTGGAAAATGCTTGCAAGTATTACCCAGGACCATCTGCTTGAACCTGTAGCCCCTACTCAAGGAACAATTGTTCAGGTAGAAGGGGTTTTTGAAAATTTTCCTGCACGAAGACAGTTTTTAAAGCGGCCTGCCACAGAAGGTCTTATGTGCCGTAACACCTTTATAGAAAAAGCACTTGCAAGACCGGACATTGCCTTTCGTTTTATAAGCGACGGCGAAACAAAAATAGATTTACCTGCAGGACAGACTCTGCGTGACCGCTTTGTAGATGCAAACCGTTATGAATATGATAAAAATCTTTTTTATGAAGTAAACGGAAGTCAGGGAGGCGCAAACCCGGACTGGAGCTTTACTGTAATTACCGGAGAGCCTGCTGTAAGCCGTACAAACAAAAAGGATATTTTTATTTATGCCAACGGAAGACGCATTCAGGAATATTCACTTGTTCAGGCTGTTGAATACGGCGGCCAGGGCTTTTTTCCAAACGGCACCTACCCTATAGCCTGTGTTTTTGTAAGCATAAATCCAAAGCTCATTGATTTTAATATTCATCCTGCCAAAAAAGAGGCAAGATTTTCGGATATTTCTGACATTCACCACGGAATAAGCTCGGGGTTGAGGAGTTTTTATCATAATTATACGTACCAGAATTTTATTAATGATAGAGCGGCGGATGAGCCGGTTACTACTAGTTTCCCTTCGAGAGCCTCAGGGACCACAGACTTCGCCTCAGGGACCGCAGACATCTCTAATGAAAACACAGACATCTCTAATGAAAACATGGGGTCCCTGAGGCACTCGAAGGGCCCCTATGAAAATCATATCTCTAATGAAAACATGGGGTCCCTGAGGCACTCGAAGGGCCCCTATGAAAATCACATCTCCTATAAAACATCTCCTTCAACAAGCTCAGGGACCACAGGATTACCTCTCCACGACTTCCGCTCAAAATATTTTGGTGTAAAACCATCCGGCGCACCTGCTCCAACATCTTCATCAGTGAGCAATCTGGCAGAGGAAGCGCTTTTTTCTGACATAGAGCAAAAGCCCGACGCAACAATCCGCTTTATCGGTTGTACCCTTGGCACCTTCCTGCTTGCAGAAAAAAACAGCAGCCTTTACATAATTGACCAGCACGCAGCCCACGAACGAATCCTTTTTGATAAGATTATGTCAAATCAGGGTGGAAGGCAGTCGCTTTTAATACCGTATAAAATCCACACGGAATCAAAAACTCAGGATAATCAGCTGGAAAAGCTTAAGGACAGGCTTAGCGCCATTGGCTTTGAAGCAGAAAAAAAAGAGGACGGTTACTGGGAAATAAATACAATTCCTGAGCGCTGGACAGGAACAGAATGGGACTTCCGCTCCCTTGTTTTTGTAAAGAATGTAGAGCCGGAACAGATTATACGCTCAATTGCGGCAATGACAGCCTGTAAGGCAGCGGTAAAAGACGGCTATGTTCTGGATGATGAAACGGCCGCAAGGCTTGTGGAGCAGGCCTTCCAACTCGAAGACCCGCACTGCCCGCACGGAAGACCAATTTATACAGTGCTTTCAAGAGCCCGTTTATTTGAGCTTGTAAAGCGAACCTGATTACTGACCTATACTGTCAAGCAGACCTGCAACCTCTGACTTTCTGTAGTTAGGATTTTTTTCCTGAACATATACAAGCCATTTTTCTGCGCCTGCGTTATCACCAAGCTGCATGCATACCTTTGCAAGCTCAATACAGGCATCCCAGTTTTCCTTGTCGGTTTTAAGCAGCTCTGTATAGGTAGATTTTGCGTAATCATACTGGCCTGACTGAGCATAGGCCTTGGCAAGATTTGCACGGATTGAATCGCTCTTAGAGTCCAGACGCAAAGCATTCTGATAATACTTTACAGCATTTTCGTAGTCTTCCTTGAGCAGATAAGCCTTACCAAGATTGTTGTTAGCCTCGATGTTGTTATTATCCTTATTATAAACCTGCATAAAAAGATTGAGCGCAGTGTCTGTTTCAGGAGGATCAAGTGTAAGATACATTACACCAAGATTAATCTTTGTTTTGGCGTGGTCAGGATTAAGCTTAAGAACTTCCATATAAACCGGAATTGCAGCATCAACCTTGCCCTGCTTGTCCAGCACCAGCGCATAGTTATAAATAACATTTACCTTTGCAGAATCGGCTTTAAGATAATTCTTTTCTTCGTAAGCTTCGCGGGCATATTTTTCGGCATCTGCAAATTTGCCGTCATCAAAAAGAACTGCCGAAAGATTATATTTTGTAAGCGTCATGTTTTCGCTTGGAGAAAGCATGGTAAGTGCCCTCTTATAGCTTTCTGCAGCCTCTGTATAATTCTTTTTTTCGTAATAGGCGCTTCCAAGTCCCATTGCAGCCTGAACGTTGATGTTGTTTATCTTTAATACAGCCTTATACGCATCTATGGCCCCGGAATAATCCTTGCGGTCTGCCAGAATACGTGCTTCTTCCAGATATGCCTTTTCGTGACGGTTATCTATATCAATTGTCTTACGGAAGGCAGCAAGAGCCGCTGTATCATTTCCAAGCTTTTTCTGTGTAAGTCCAAGGTTATAGCGGCTTGGTGCATAATCTATCTTGAGCTCACACGATTTTGTAAAGGAATTTGCCGCATCGCTGTATTTTCCAAGCGTATACTGAATCTTTCCAAGGTTATACCAGTACAGATAGTTGTTAGGATCATACTGAACTGCTGCCTTCATTTCGGCAAGTGCAGTATTATAATCCTTATTATCAAGGGCATTCTGTGCAAGAATATAGTGTGCTCCGGCATCCTTAGGATCTGCCTTTATTGCCTTTTGAGCCATTGCAACTGCATTATTCATGAGCTGGCTCTTTTTGGCAGGGTCATCTGTCTTTTGTGCAGCCTCATAAAGTGCCTGTGCAATTTCAGATTCCTTGGAAGCCAGGAACGAATTGCCTGCCCCGGAAGGAATGTTTGAATCTGCCATATTAAAATGGCGCATGGCTTCTTCTATATTTCCCATTGCAAGGGCTGTTTCACCCTGCTTAATTTCATCATTTACAGCATCAATCTGCTTTTTAAGCTCTGCATTCTTTTTGGCAAGAGCTTCTTCCTCTGCCTTACGCTTTTCTTCCTGCTGGCGTTTAAGCTCTGCGGCTGCGGCTTCTTCGGCTTTTTTCTGGGCTGCCTCTGCCTGCTGGTCTGCAAGACGCTTTTCTTCTGCTTCCTGCTGGCTTTTCATCAGGTTTTCCATTGCGCGGCGGTTTTCTTCGGCCTGCTTATTTGATTCTTCAAGCGCACTTTTCATTGACGAAAGCGAATCCTGCATTGCACTTGAAATACCTGAGGTATCTACATCTATCTTTAAGCTGTCAGGAAAGCCCTGTCCGTCACCTGAAGCACCGGCTCCACCATAGGCATAAGCACTTACATTACCGTCTGCAGCGGCCTTTTTCATATCAAGGATTTGATTCCAAAGGTTCCAGACCTCTTCGTCATCCCCGTGCTTTTCAAGATAATCATCAAGCTTATTGAGTGCCCTATCGTATTCTCCGCGTTCTGCATAGGTTCTGGCAAGATTGCACACATTTGTACGCGCACCGGAGCCTTTTTTATTTACGCAGCCGGCAATTGTACACGAAAGGATTATAATTAAAATAATTGCGGCAGTTACGATGATAATGGGCTTTTTATTTTTCTTGATAAAGTTGATGATTTTTGTGGTGTCCATATGTACCTCTTATAATATAGATTGCTTCGCCTTCGGCTCGCAATGACGAACTTATGCAGCTCGCAATGACGAACTTAATCCAGTTCTGATTCAAAGTCGTAATCAATCAGGTCTTCTGTACCCGATGTCATGTTGGTAGAATCTGTATTCTGCAGCGAATTTGCAACATCTTCAAGCAGCTTTCTGCGGCGTTCGGCTTCTTCCTGGCGCCTAATTTCTGCAAGACGCTCTTCTTCGGCACGACGTTCTGCTTCAAGACGCTCTTCCTCTTCGCGCTGGCGTGCAAGCTCTTCTGCCATGCGCTTTTCTTCTTCGGCAATACGAGCTGCTTCTTCGGCTGCAATACGTTCTTCTTCCTGGCGGCGGGCAACCTCCTGCTTTAAAAGTGCTATAAGCTGTTCAATCTGAGGACGCTGCGGGTCATTAGGCTCCATAACAATGTATTTTTCATAATCTGTTATGGTTTCGCTGTATTTCTGTGCCATAAGGTAAGAATTAGCGCGGTTTAAAAGTGCCTGTGTATATTTAGCATCTGCAGAAAGTGCAAGCGAATAGCTTTTTGCGGCATTTTCGTAGTCACCCATTGCATAATAGGAATTTCCCTGATTAAAGGCAAGAACCTTTTTATTTGTTGCAGGTACCTTAAGCCCTCTGGCAAAGGCATCTACAGAGTTTACATAGTCACCAGTCTGATAATAAGCGAGTCCAAGATAGTTATAGGCGGCAGAGGAAGCTGATCCGTTATTTATTTCATCCTCTAAAAAAAGCAGTGCTTCGGCAGGCTTATTGTTTTTAAAAAGCTTTTCCCCTTCGGTTTCTGCAAAGACAAGGGCATTTATGGCAATAAAAATAACTGCAGCCATGTATTTTTTTGAAAAAATAGTTTTCATAGCACTTCCCCCTTTGACATAAGGAATTAAATCTAATATTCTTATTATCGGTGGTATATAGTTTTACTATATTTTAATATTATAACCAATAAATTAAGTTTTAGTAACCACTATAGTTTTAGGAGGAGGAAAAAGCCATGAGTCCCTTTGCAATTGTTGCAGTATGTGTTCTGGCTATTTTTATTACAGGTCTGCTGGTTTTTATTATAAAAACCTCGCTTACACCAAAACGGGTTGACTCTATTCCTAAGCTCATCAAACAGGGAAAAACTCAGAATGCAATCAAGCTGGCCAAGCAGATTCTTAATAAAGACCCTAAAAACTATATTGCCCATTACTATCTGGGAAAAGCCTACCTTAAAGAAAACAAATCTGAACTTGCAATAATTGAATACAAGCTTGTAAACGAAAATGCCCTTTTTGGACCTCAGCTGGACGAGCTTACCTTCCGCCAGGAGTTTGCACAGCTTTTAATGAAGTATAATCAGCTTCAGGAAGCCTTAAGAAACTACCTGCTGCTTACCAAGCTTGAACCAAACAATCCGGAAAACTTTTACAATACCGGTTATCTTTACGAACAGGCAAACCGCTACGACCTTGCCATGGGCTTTATGCAGAAAACCGTTATGCTCAATTCACGACACGCCAAGGCTCATGCAGAAATTGGTCTTATGCACTACCGCACAAAGAACTTTGGTGAAGCAAAAAAGGAAATTGACATAGCAATTAAGCTTAGCCCCGAAACCTATTCCTCTTACTACTATCTTGGAAAAATAGAAAAGGATGCCAAGGACTTAGGCGCAGCCATTAAATCCTTTGAAAAAGCACAGCGCGACCCGGAAATTAAACAGAAGGCAATCATCGAACACGGCTCCTGCTTTATGCTTGCAAACCGCTTTGACAATGCTGCCATGGATTTTCAGCGTGCAATTGAGCTTGATAAGGAAAATCTTAACGGTGAAACCCTTTATGCCCGATATTTTCTGGCAACCTGCTATGAAAAAAGCCGTCAGATAGAAAAAGCAATTGAACAGTGGGAGCAGATTTACAAGCGCAACAAGGCTTTCCGCGATGTTTCTGCCAAGCTTTCTGAATACAAGGATCTTCAGGCAAACGATTATCTTAAGGATTACCTTACCTGCAGCAACGAAGAGTTCCAGCTTATCTGTAAAAATGCCGTTGAAAAGGCCCTCAAGCATCAGGTTCTTTCCTGCGAACAGAAAAAATGGGGCTGCCAGATTACAGGAATGGATAAGGCTTCGGAAGGCTGGAGAAATATGCGTAAGCAGGTAGCTATGTTCCGTTTCTTCCGTGAACCGGACCCTGTAGAAGATGATATTGTACGCGAAACCCTTGATGCAATGAAGGCTGCAAACTGCCAGAAAGGCTTTATTTTCTCTTCTTCGGGCTATTCAAACGCAGGAAGACATTTTGCAGAAGGACGCCCTCTTGAATTAATAGACAAAATTAAGCTTGAAACTATTCTTTCAAACGCTGGCTCTTCAGAGGCATAATGAAAATTCTCTGCCTTTCCGACTACGTAGACCCTCTTATCTATAATCAGAATATCAAAGAGACTTTTTCTGACATAGATTTAATCATATGCGCAGGTGACCTTCCGCTGGATTATATAGATTTTGTGGTTACCATGCTCAATAAGCCCACATATTTTATATTCGGAAACCATAACCTAAAGGAATTTTCATACTATCATAAATCGTCAAGAGACCTGGGTGCACCGCTTGATCACGACATAAACAAAAATAATTACGGACACGGCGGAACCTATGCGGGCTTTAAGGTAATTAGGGACAAGGGCCTTATGATTACAGATCCCGTTACAGGAAAGAAAAGGCCGCTGCTCATAGCAGGAATATCCGGCTCCTTGCAGTATAACAAGGGGCTTAATCAGTATACCGAGCAGCAGATGAAGTTTAAGCTGCTTCAAATGGGCCCAAAGCTTTTAATGAATAAAATAAAATACGGTACCTATCTTGATATATTTTTAACACATGCCTCTCCACGTCATATTCACGACAAAGAGGATCCGTGCCACAAGGGCTTTGAATGCTTTAACTGGTTTATTCAAAAATACAAGCCTCCGCTTATGATTCACGGTCATATTCACCTGTATGATGCCAGGGAAGAACGCGTAACTAAGTCGGGAGCTACAGTTATTGTAAATGCCTATGCACACTGGGTACTTGAGTATTAAAACAAAAAGGAAGTAAAGATGAACATTATAGACAGAACAGCAGAAGAAGACTTTACAAAGGCAAGAAATAAAGCGCTTTTTAACGAAATTCAGCACTTTCTTTCGCCCGAAGAGGTTTCTTTAATTTCCCTTAATGATGTAAAACAGCTTTTAAAGCCTACTGCCGAAACCTATGTGGGCATGAAGGTAGTTCCTATAGAAAAGATTGTAGGCAGCGAAGGACGCTACAACGACTTTGACAATCATTTTTTTCCAAAAAGCTCGCACTTAAGGAACCGCTGGCAGCATGTAGACGAAGCGGCCATAAAGGATATAATTCTTCCTCCGATTAAGGTTTATGAAATATCGGGGCTTTATTTTGTACGAGACGGAAATCACAGAGTTTCGGTGGCAAAATCGCGCGGAACAGAGTTTATTGATGCAGAGGTTGTTTCCCTTCAGAGCGAAATTAAGCTTAATAATCCGGAAAACCTTAAGGATATTGTTAAGCAGATCATTAATTACGAAAAACGCCTTTTTTATTCAGAAACAGGCTTTGGAGACATTACAGACTACTGGTGCCTTGATTTTTCGCGCACCGGCCGCTACGACGTTATTTATAACCACATTCTTACGCATAAATATTATATGAATCAGGGAAAAGAGGATGAGGTTTCTATGGAAGATGCCATTTCTTCCTGGTTTAACACAGTTTATCTGCCTATTGTGACTTCTGTACGCAAATGCCACATACTTCACAAGTTCCCGAAACGAACCCTTGCCGACCTTTATGTATGGATTGTGCGCTATTGGGATTCCCTCAAGCACACCTTTGGTGACAATGTTTCCATAGACCTTGCGGTTCAGAATTTCGGTAAGTTTTATAAGATTCCTTTCTATAAAAAATTCAAAAATTTTATAAACAGAATCATTTTACGTAAGGCGATTTCTGCAAATTCTGCCGATAATTATATAAAACTTGACGATTGAAAATTTCAATGTTAAAATTATAGAAATACTGAAGGAGATGGAATTTTATTATGGGTTCAATAGACAATTACATTGGAGTGCCTCTGCTGGTTAGTGCAGGCCTTGGTGTATTACTATTTCTTTTTCTTCTCATAATGAAGTTAAGGAATACAGCAAAAGTCAGTTTTACTTTCTTTATTGTAACGGGCATTCTTGTAGCATGTTCGCTGTTTACATTCTTTGACCTTCATTTTATTTATTTTGTTTTTGCGGTTATACTTGCAGAGTTTATTACTCTTCCTTATCTGATTATCAAAGCCTTTGATAATCCGGAAAAACGCGAAAAGAAAAAGGCCGAAAAGCGTATTGCAGAACAGAATGCTGCAATTGAAAACAGTGATGTTGTAAAACGTGTTATTGCCGAGCTCGAAACCAAGAATCAGAAGCTTCTTGAAGTAAACAAGACACTTGTTTCTCATGTTTCAACCTTCTTTAGCCGCGATAATTCAATGGAAAACTTCCTTGATTACTGTAATAAGATGATTACCGAAAAGGTAAATGCAGACGGTTGTGTTATCCTTATCGGCGATGATTATGATAATACCCTGGCAGTAAAATCTTTGATGGGTTCTTTCCCTCCTCCATACAAGCTGCCGGACGATCTGCCGCACAAGCCTCTCCGTGTTGAAACTAACCTGCGCTTTGCACAGTTCCCTCTTACAGAAAATATTTTTGGTAACATTTTCTCGGAAGGAGAAGCAGTTCTTATTGCAGACTCTATTAAGGACCCTCGCGTTTATCAGAACGGACCGGAAGAATTCCTTAAATGCGGAAGCTATATTTTTGCTCCAATCAAGCAGCAGGACAAAATGCTTGGTCTTATTGGACTTGCCAGAGTTGCAAACAACGAAAAGTTCAACAAGGATGAGTTTGAAACTGCCGTTATTATTGCAGATGCAATTTCTACTGCAATCACACCTCTTTACAGCTTCCTTGCCTATGCAGAGCATGCAGAGCTTAGTAAGGACGGTATTATTGCTTCTAAATACCAGAAGGATCTTCTTCCAGCCAAGTTGCCGGTTATTCCAAATGTTTCAATCGGCTGCTTCTCTAATGCAATGGAAGGTGTCTGCGGTGACTATTACGATGTAATTGCTTCACGCAAGGACAGAATATCATTTATCATGACAGACGTTGCCGGAAAGGGTATGAACTCTCTGGTTGTAATGATTATGATTCGTGCAATCCTTCGTCTTACAGTAAATACAGAGCAGACTGCTGCAACAATTCTTTCCTGGGCTAACAGAGGAATCTGTATTGACAGCTCAAAGATTGACCACTTTGCAAGCGTTGCACTCATCAACTTTGACAGCACAAAGAACAAGGCTCAGATTTCTACCTGTGGTAACAATCCTGTATTCCACTTTGTTGCTGCCTCCGGAGAGCTCAAGCAGATTACTTCTCCTAGTGAGCCAATGGGTGTAGAAAAGAATTCTGTATATTCAGACATTGACCTTGACCTTTCAACAGGAGATATTCTTGTTACCTGTACCGATGGTTTACTTGAATCTCTTAATGAAAATGGTGTACAATATGGTACTGAAAATTTAAAGAAAGTAATTCTTAAGAATAAGGGTGCAAACGCAAAGGACATTTCAAGCCGCGTAAAGGACGACCTGAAAAAGTACTGCGGTGCTGCACAGCAATATGATGATCAGAGTATTCTGCTCATTAAAATTCAATAATCTGGAAAAGGAGCTTCTGTATGGAACTTAAAATACGTAAGAATGGAGATGTCTATATCATCGACGTAACCGGCGAAATGGATCTTTACAACTCATACAAGTTAAAAGAGCTTGTTATGAAAATGTTGGAAAAGAACGTAAAGAATTTCGTTATCAATCTTGAACAGGTAGACTACATCGACTCTTCTGGAATCGGTGCTTTGATATACATCTGTTCTACAATCAAGAAGATGAACCTTAAGCTTGCAATTTCAAATATTCACGGTTCGGTTAAAAAGGTTATCGAACTTACAAAGCTTATGGGTTACTTCCCTATTGCTAACAGCGTAGAGGAAGGTCTTCTCATGGTGAAAGAGTAATCAGTTTAAAAAGTTAAGGAGAATCTCGTGGCACAGGAATTAAAGGAATTACGCTCGGACGAAAACGATCCGTTATTCGACAAAACAAACATGCTTAAGAAGGAATTTCCTTCTGACTTCAGGCAGATAAGATATTTTACATTGCTCATTGTTCAGTCGGCTCCAACAGAAATTAAGGAACTGAACCTTCTGGAACAGCAGATTAGTGAAGTTATTAAGAATGCCGTAAAGCATGGAAATCACTGTGATATTAACAAGAAGGTAACTGTTTGGTATTCATTCAGCCCTACTCATGCACACATCATTGTTCAGGACGAAGGGGAAGGCTTCCAGGATCTGGAAAAATGGAATGAATTTAACAAAAAGCGTCTTGAATGTCTGCACAACAACGATTTTATGCAGCTTGCAGATTATGTATCTTTCCGTACAAAGGAATCAGACAGCCAGGATGGTGGTAACGCACTTTTTGCTGCTCTTGAATACTGGAACGGTGGTTTTGTTTACAACGGTAAACGAAATGCAGTTGCAATGCTCAAAAAATATCAGCAGAAATATAGAAATGTAAATCACGACGGTGAATAATCGTCAAAAGTATTAATATAGTTCAAATTAAAAAATTGTCTAAAAAGTTTATTTTTTCGTTTTACGATAACAATGCTTTTTAGGCAATTTTTTTTGTATTTGAATGGTTGGTTATAGTGGGATATAAAATGGGGAAAAAAGAGCACCGTTTATATTTTATTTTAGTATTAGTTTTTCTCACCCTTCTCTCTTCCTGTGAACGCAATAATGATACTATTATCCCACTTGATACAAAATGGTCCTACAGCATAAACGGTATTCACGGTAACTATATTCCCTTTGACCTTGCAGACTTTGCTAAAATAAAAAAATCACTGCCGGACCGCAAGGGCAGCATTTATCTTAAAACCAGTTTTTCCATTCCGCTTGACCTTAAAAACAAAACGCTCAAATGCTTTTTGGGTAATATTAAAATTGCAAGCGAATTTTATTTGAATGGAAATTATATAGGAAGCACGGGCTTTTTCCCGCCTTACATTTTTTCTACCGGCGGACGTTCAACCTCTTATATAATTCCTTATGTATTGTGTAACGAATATCAGAACGAAATAATTCTTCACATATACGTAGAAAGCGAAGGAAAATTTGATATAAAGCCATTTATTTCTACGACAAGCCGGGTTCTTACCTTTGAAAAAACCTTTGACTTTTTTAATTCCAAGCTTCATCTTATCTGCTCCTGGGTTATGATGATTATTGGAGTAATGTATATCGGTGTATTTAATTTAAGAAAGCAGGACAAGCAGTATCTTTCATTCGCCTTAATGAATGTCTTTTCAAGCTTATTTATGGTTTCGCTTTGTATTGGAGAATATCCGGTAATATATCAGGCAGGTTTTTCTTATCTTTTGTACGAAAAGCTGTTCCGTGGAATTGCATCAATTCTGTCCAGTTATTTTGCCGTTTCCTTTATGAAGAATTATCTTAAGGCAAAGGAATCTCTTTCGTGGAAAATCTTTAGATCGGCAATTACAATCGGTCCTTGCTTTTTCATAATGTTCTCAAACACAATGCGAGATTTCTTCGTCTATCTGGGAATAGCTTATTTTGCAGTCGCCATACAGATGATTTATGCCTGTATAATGATATTCGCTAATTTGCGTAAAAACAAAAGAAAGGTTCTTGAACTTTTGGCAGGCTTTTCTCCGGTTATCCTTAGTGTATTAGTAACAGCAATTATTTACCTTGCAAGCAGCAAGATTTATTCACTCATAATCGTATTGGGTTGGCAGGTAACAGTATTTGTATTCCTGGGCATGCTCATCGGCTTCTTTGTATCTCAGTGTAACAGGGTAGACTTCCTTAATTCTAATCTTGAAAAGCTTGTTCAAAACAGAACCGAAGAGCTTACACGCGCAAATACTTCTCTAGAAGAAATGAACTCTCATCTTAAATATGAGGTTGAACGCGCAGACAAGGAAATTGAGCTTGCCTCCTTTGTACAAAAAAGCTTTTACAGCCTGAGGCTGCCGGAATTTAAAAACTTTGAGGTTGCATACTACAACAAGCCTATGGCCGGAGTTTCGGGTGATCTTTATGATTTTTATTTTACTAAAGACACTCTGGATGGCTTTGGACTTTTTGATGTTTCGGGTCACGGTATTTCTTCGGGTCTGGTTACCATGCTTGTTAAAAACATTATTAACGATGAATTTAACAAGGGTAAAAAGCTTGCGCTTCATGATGTACTCTACACTATTAATGACAGAATTATTCTTCAAAAAGGAAACGTTGAAAATTACCTTACCGGTATTCTTGCCAGGGTTAAGGGAAATGAAATTGATTTTGTAAATGCAGGACATCCTAATGCAATTCTTTTGCGTGCAAAGGATAATAAGCTCATAACAATTCCAAGAGGCAAGGCCGACGAAACAGGTGTTGTTGGTATTGCAGACTTCCCTGTTCATTTTGAAACTGTAACGCAGACAATCGAGAAAAATGATATTCTGCTTTTGTACACCGATGGTCTTGCCGAAACAATGAACCGAAACCGCGAAGAGTTTGGTCTTGACCGAATGTGCCGAACCTTCCTTAAGTTCTCTGACCTTCCTCTTGAACAGCAGATAGAAAACATTGTCGAAGAAGCCCGCATCTTTGCCAACCGCGCCAAAGCAACAGATGATATTACGCTGCTGCTATTGAAGAAAAAATAGCAGGGAAATATACGGCAAAAAAAAAGAAGTTCGCAAGGCGAACTTCTTTTTTTATGGAGGTGAGGAGAATTGAACTCCTGTCCGGGAAGGTAAACCAGGTACATCTACAGGTTTAGTTATGCGAGGTAGTTGTCGGGAGCCGGTAGCAGCATAACAAGCGTCGCCTCCGTATTCTGATTAAAAGTCCCGCATGCATTTCAGAAACTACATGCAGCAAGTCCCGATAGGTAAAGGAACATCTTCAAACGCGGAACAGAGCCCAAAGAGTTCCTGCACAAGTGCTTACGCAGCGAGTGCTTCTGCAGAAGAAACTTCTTCAGCTTCTTCTTCTTTTCTTGCGAAAATTGCAGTTATTTGTTTGTCGGTTTAAGGAACCTTCAGTCCTACTTGCAGTACAAGATTTCTCGATCCCGTCGAAACCGGGACACCCCCAAGCACATGTAAATATAATGGCAAAAATAATAAACGTCAAGTAATTTATTCTAATACGCGGGTCCCAGCGACGGAGAAAATTAAGGAATCCCCCACGCAAAAAGAGCGTGGGTCCCCCTTAATTCTCTCCTGCGTCCCGCCCCACATCAGTACATCTGATGACATTTATTTTTTTTGCCTTTATAATTTACAGTCTAGCAACCGGAATATTATAGAGGGAGCCGCAATTGCGACATTGAATCTGGAGCTTGCCGTCGGTAGAGCCCTCCAGGAATTCTTTTAGCTGCTGAGGTGGGACGGTTTTGAGGTAGTCTATGTATTTTTGTTCGTTGCAAGGGCAATCGTAGATTATGTCACGGGTTACGGTAATGATTGGATTAAACTCGCGGAAAAGCCCTATGATAATATCTTCGCTGTCTACTTCCTTTTCGCTGTATAAAAGGCCAAGGCTTGGACAGGCTTTAAAGGCATTTTCTACTCCGGTAAGGAGCTTTTCTTCTTCCAAAGATTCTTCTGCATGACTGTCGGTTCCGCCACCGTCGCCTTTTGTACCACCGGTTTTTGGCATAACCTGAATGTACATGGCGCCGGCTCCGATTACCCTGCCCTGCTTGTCAAACTGAATGCTTGAATTAAAGGCTGTATTTATCTGTTCAGACTGTGCAAAGTAGGTTGCAAAATCCTTTGCAATATTGTCACCGTCTACATCAACGGTAGAGCTCTGCGGATATTTATCATCCTTGTGAACCCGCGAAAAGGTAAAGCTTCCAGGGCCCATAAAGGGCGATAATTCCCAGTTATCCAGAGCCTTCTTTACAGGAATGCTTTCATTGAACAAATAACCGCGAACATAGCCGGTGGAATCTGCTTCTACAGAATATCCTTCGGCAGACCCGGTGCCTTCGTATTTTATAACGTTATGCTCCAGGTCCTTCATCATCGGAATGGTAAGGGCTGCACAAAGGCTTGCCTGTCCAAGAATATAGGTTTCCAGGATTCCAAGCTGGTGCTGAGCCCTCAGTTGATTTACAAAACGTGTACCATGAAACAAGGCTCCCCTAACGCGACCGTCTGCCATTGTAAAAACACGCAGCTTGTCACTTTCAAGAGAATCCAGATGAGAAGCTAATTCTTTGTCGGTTATGGGTGCCTTAATCATTTACTTTGTTGCAACTCTTTTTGTTGTAAGAACTGAGCCGTCGTATTTGTAAACAGTCAATTCAAG
>JAFZYR010000095.1 GCA_017616165.1 Treponema sp. | reverse complement strand
GTCATCTGCATATAATATCCTTATTCTACAAAATTGTAATGATTATAATAATGTATTTATTCAAAAAAGTCAAATTTGCCTTTTTAAATTCTTTTTATTATATTTATAGGTATGGCTAGTATTTTTGATGATGATATTAATTCGGGTTCTATAATCCCGACAGAAAATATGCTTCCGGACAAGCTGCTGCTTATTCCGCTGCAGTCGCGTCCTATTTTTCCTGGGATTTTTACTCCTCTTATGATTAATGCGCCAGAAGACGTTAAGGTTGTTGAAAAGGCTTATGAAGAAGGCGGGTTTATTGGAATTGTCATGCTCAAAAACGATGTTGATAATCCAAGTGCCGGCGATATGTACAAGGTTGGAACTGCGGCCCGTATTCTTAAAAAGGTGAACCTGCCTGATGGCGGAATTAATATTTTTGTTTCTACTGTAAAGCGATTTAAGATCCGCAAGGTGCTTCATTCTTCGGCTCCTATTGCTGTTGCGGTTGAGTATCTTGAAGAAGAAGAGGCAGATACCTTTGAAGTAAAGGCCTTGACTCGTGCGCTGCTTAGCGAGATGAAGGAGGTTAGTGAAAACAATCCTTTGTTCAGCGAAGAAATGCGCCTTAATATGGTAAATATTGATAACCCCGGAAAGATTGCCGACTTTATTGCTTCTATATTAAATGTAGATAAGGTTGAACAGCAAAAGATTCTGGAAACACTGAATGTCCGCTCACGCATGGAACAGGTTTTGATTTTCATTAAAAAGGAACAGGAGCTGCTGCGCGTTCAGAAAAAAATCCAGCGAGAGCTTAACGACCGTGTTGAAAAAAATCAGCGTGAATATTTTTTGCGCGAAGAATTAAAGTCTATTCAGGAAGAGCTTGGCGAAACTATAGGCGGAGACGCAACTGATTACCAGAAATTCAAAAAGGCAATTGAAGAGCTTAAGCTTAGCGGTGAGGTTTTAGAGACTGCTACCAACGAGCTTGAAAAGCTCCGCATGATGGAGCCTGGTTCTTCGGAATATATGGTTACCCGCAATTACCTTGACCTTATCTGTAATCTTCCGTGGGATACAGAGGGTAGTTCAAAAATGGACGACTTTTCTCTGGCTGAAGCACAGAAGGTTTTGGAGCACGACCACTTTGGGCTTGATGATGTAAAGAAGCGCATTGTTGAATATCTTGCAGTCCGCAAAATGAAAAATGACAGCAAGGGTTCTATTTTACTGCTTGTCGGCCCTCCTGGTGTTGGTAAGACAAGCGTTGGCCGTTCAATTGCAACTGCCATGAAAAAACCGTTCTTCCGCTTTAGTGTTGGCGGTATGCGTGATGAAGCAGAAATCAAAGGTCACCGCAGAACCTACATCGGTGCCATGCCTGGTAAAATTATTCAGGGACTCAAAATTACAAAGAGCGCAAGCCCTGTCTTTATGATAGACGAGGTTGATAAGATGGGGTCAAGTCATAACGGAGACCCTGCAAGTGCCTTGCTCGAAGTTCTTGACCCGGAGCAGAATGTTTCGTTCCGTGATGATTATCTTGACCTGCCGTTTGATGTTTCAAATGTGTTCTTTATTTTGACTGCAAATACCTTGGACAGTATTCCGTCCCCACTGCTAGACCGTGCCGAAATTATTCAGCTGAGCGGCTACATCGACCAGGAAAAATTTGAAATTGCAAAGAAATATCTTATTCCAAAGAACCTCGAAAAGAACGGCTTGAAAAAGGGCCAGGTAAAATATACAAAGTCTGCCCTCATGACAATTGCAGAAGATTATGCAAGAGAAGCCGGCGTCCGCCACTTTGAAAAGTGCCTGGATAAGATTCACAGAAAGCTTGTTACAGAGATAGTACAGAATGCCGACACAGGAAACGCGGGGTCCCTGAGCCTGTCGAAGGGCCCTATCACCATCGACTCCCCCGACTTGGCAAAATACCTGGGCAAACCCGACTTCGACGAAAGCCAGATAAAAACCGCCAAGGTCCCAGGAACCGCAATTGGTCTTGCCTGGACCAGCATGGGCGGCGACACCTTGCTGCTCGAAGCCGTAAGTTTTGCTGGAAAAGGCTCACTCGTTCTAACCGGCCAGATGGGCGACGTAATGAAGGAATCAAGCCAGATAGCCTTTAACTGGGCCCGTAAGTACGCAATCCAAAAGGAAATTAAAGACGCCAAATGGTTTGAAGACAATATTGTGCATCTGCATATTCCAGAGGGCGCCACTCCAAAGGACGGCCCAAGCGCAGGCATCACAATGGCAACAACCTTTGTCTCACTTTTGACCGGTAAAAAAATAAAGCCTCATCTTGCCATGACAGGCGAGCTCAGCCTTACCGGCCAGGTTCTCCCAATCGGAGGCCTCCGCGAAAAAACAGTAGCCGCCAAACGCAACAAAATCAAAACCATAATAATCCCAAAAGCCAACGAGCGCGACCTGGAAGAAATCCCGGCCTACGTAAAAGAAGGGCTTAAGTTTATTCCGGTTACAGATGTTATGCAGGTTATTGAAGCGGCGTTTTAAGTTCTACTTAACTCAATAGAAATTGCGTTAAGTGGGAGAGTGTAAAGTTGGAGCCGTAAATGAAAAAATCTTTTTTACTCCTTTTAATTCTTTTATCCTCCCTCGTTCTTGCCGGCTGCGTGGGAAAATCTAAAATAAATGCAATTGATTCAGATTGTGAGTACCTTAAAAAGGTGCTTGAGGAGGCAGCAATTGACGTTTCCAAAAGCATTGAAGAAGGCCTGGATTCCGCACAGCTGATAGAAGATATAAAATCTGAATATGCAAGACTTTTAAAAAAGCAGTGGTTGAAAAGTGAATTAAACGAAAACGGTATTGCTTCAAATCAATTTGCACAGGCAATTAGCAATGTTTTTGCGCAAGAGCTTACCAGACCAAATTGTCATATTTCTGTGTATGGAGACAGCTATGGCTATGCACCCTTTGTGGCCTATGCGCCGTTTTTTTCTGATGTGTATTTTGAAAAGTCAGGGGATGAATACCTCGTATATTCTTCAGAAAACCCAAGTGTAAAGCCCGGCATGAAATATAGCGGTGAGTCTAAGGATTTATATAAAACCTTTATGGACGGCAAGGAGCTTTACCGCTTTGGAATTCTTGCAAATAAATACCCCTATAATAGTAAAATAAATATAGAAGGAAAAAAATACCGTGTGCGGGTAAGCATATATACAGGCCCGGTTGAGCAGCCCGAAAATCTTTCTCATTGGCTGGATGACAAGGTTTTAAAAATTATTTTTTCTTCCTGCAACTGGCAAAAGGAAGCAGAATACAATCGTATGATGGAAGCGCTGGCTTCAATCAGCAAAATAATCAGGGAAGAAGAGGTTGATTTAGTTTTAATTGATATGCGCAGAAACGGCGGAGGAAAGGTTGGAATTGCACAGGAATTAGCAGCTGCACTTAACGGAATAGTTGATGGCTCCCAGCAGGAAAGCGATTTTTTTAACTATGCCAGTTACCTTAGCTACGGCGCAGTTTATATAAACACGCTTACCACCAGAACTGTTAATGCTCTTGTAGGGCGGGGTAGTGAAAACTTAAACCAGGAGCTCCTTGGCCGTTCTGATACACGCTATGTTCTTTTGAATCAGGAAAATGAGGATAAGTTTATCCGCGAGTTTACACCCGGATATAATGGAAAAATAATCTTGCTTACTGACTGGGGAACTGCTTCTGCCGCAGAAGACTTAATCGCTATTCTGAAAATGCAATTTAAGGATAAGGTCTTGATTGTGGGGCAGAACACCTTAGGCTGTCTTGATTATGGAAATGTTCACGATTATCTGCTTCGTAATTCAAGACTCAAGGTTTCTCTTTGTCAGACTGATAACACAAATATAGTTATGCTTAATTCAGAAACCGGCTGGCATGGCGATGGACTAGGCTTTTACCCGGACTACTGGTACCGCCTTGACGATGATCTGGATATAGAGGAATTAATTTCTAAGTTATTTATTCTTCCTTAGTTTTTTCTTTCTTATCTTTACCAAGCTTTCCTTCAAGGAATTTTCCCAGCATTGATTTGAGGTCCAGGCCAAGGGTTTCGCCAAGGCTTTCGGAAATCTGGGTTACGTTTGTCATGAGGTCTTTTGTAAGCTTGGAAGATTCTCCGCCGTACATGTAAATCTTGTCGACATTCTGGTAGGCCCTGCCACTGGCTTCTGCAATTTTTGGAAGCTGTTCAAAGTATACCTTAAGGGCATCCAGCTGCATCTGCTGTTTTGCGGCATCGCCATATTCTTTTAGGGCTTCGGCTTTTTCGCGCATACCGTCGGCTTCGGCAACAAGCTTGGCTTTAATTGCAGCGGCTTCTGCTTCTCCCTGGGCCTGAATAGCTTCGGCAAGGGCTTTTTTACCGGCTGCTTCGTTTTCCATGGCAAGTTTTTCGGCTTCGGCTTTCTTCTGTCTTGTAAAGGCTTCTGCTTCGGCCTGACGCTGGATTTCAAAAGCTTCGGCTTCTGCATTTTTCTGGCGAGTATACAAGTCTGCATCGGCCTGCTGCTGGGCGGCAAATTTTTCGGCTTCGGCAGTTTTCTTTACTTCTGCATCAAGAGCCTTTTCCTTAATTGAAACAGCCTTTTCCTGAATTTCAATCTGCTTTTCCTGTCTGGCAATGTTTGCATCTGCTGCTTTAATTTCAAGAACCTTGCGCTGATTTTCTGTTTCAATTCCTTTTGCGGCTTCGGCTTTTGCGGCTTCGGTGTCGGCCTGGAGCTGGAGGGAGGCCTTTTTAATGGCAAGGTCATTCTGCTTCTGTGCAATTTCGAGCTCTGCAGCAACACGGGCATCATTAGCTTCTTTGTCTGCCTGAGCCTGGGCAATCTTAACTTCGGCTTCTGCGGCTGCCTTTGCTTTTGCAGCATCCTTTGAAATGGCAACTGTATTTTCAATACCAAGGTTATTGATTACCCCGTTATCATCCTTAAAGTTCTGAATGTTAAAGGTTGTAAGTTCAAGACCAAGGTCAAAAAGGTTAGGCTTTACATTTTCTACAACCTTTTCTGAAAGGACTTTTTTATCACCCTGAATCAAATCCTTTAATTTTATCTGTGAAATAATTTCTCGGATATTTCCTTCTAAAACCGGAGTAACAACTGTAGCAATGTCGGCAGTAGAGTAGCCGATGAACTTGGCAGCAGCTTTTTTCATTGTTTCCGGATCCTGCGAAACTGCAATGTTGGCTACTGCATCGACTTTAATATTAATTGCATCCTGGGTAGGAATAGAATCTTTGGAAACAAAATCGACCTGAATGTTTTCGAGCGTCATATAATCTATGCGCTGCAAAAATGGAATTACAAAAATTGCTTTACCTGTAACTGTTTTTGACCCGAACGGACCAACACGAATACCAATGCGGTTTTTAGGAACCTTTTTATAAGAAATAAAAAACAACAAAAGAAGTATTACAACAAGCGCAACAATAAGAATAATCATAGGTGACATATTTACCTCCATAACTTTTTATGTTTAAAGTATAAGTCCAAAATATTTTGAATGCAAGGATTATTTAGGTTTAGTTATATCAATTTCCTGGGAATCTGAAGAGTTTTCAAAAATAATCTCATATCCCAGATAAGTAGAAATAAAGCCCATCCTGTCCATTACGCCAAGAAGGTCATAGATTTTGTTCAGGCGGTTACGGATGGTGCCTGGGGCTTTGTAAACTGCGCGGGCTATGTTTTTGTATTGTTCATTTTCCAGAACCTTTTGAAGTAAAACAACATCACTTTCTGTAAGCCCGGGGTAAATTGCAAGATTCAGAATTTTTTGTGTGCCTTGAGACTCCGCTTTAGAAAAGTGATTGTGAGTTATAAGCAGAAAGAGAATCAGAGATAGAACGAGTGTGTATCCGGTCTTTTCAATTATTGCATAATAATAGTCAGCGGCTTGGATTGTTTGTTCTGAAATCAAAAAACTGTAAATAAGGCCTGCGCATAACAAGCAGAAATAAACAATTATTGCAACTATAACTTTTTGTTTGGTTTTATTAATGAATAGTCCCCGGACATAGAATACACAAATGCCTAAGCCATACATAAGAATTCCCATCGGATTGCTTAGATCCAGGACCAGACAGGCAATAGCATACATAAAACTTCCAATTGCCAG